>JANPNT010000063.1:0-1841 GCA_031427655.1 Burkholderiales bacterium | reverse complement strand
GGCCTTGGCCATTCGACTCGGTTCGCCCAGCGTGGTGGTGCTTTATGCGTTTGGTCGCGAGTCGCTGGCAGACACCTTGCGCTCGGCTGGTGCCACCGTGCGGCGAGACCCGATAAGCGCACGCGAGCTCTGCAGTTTGGTGACCTCAGTGGCCGGCCAAAAGCGGCCTGGCTCGTCGGCAGCTTTGGCTGTCATGATGCCCGCAGACACTGGGCTGACCGGAGCCACCCAAGTGCGTCAATTCGACGACGCGAGCCTGGCCTACTTGATGGATATTTCAACCAACGTGGCCTGCGAGTGCCCGCGTCATGTGGCCGAGATCGTCATGCAGTTGGCGAACTTTGAGCGCTACAGCCAAGACTGCTTGTCACGCAGCCCAGCGGACGCCGATTTGCATGCGCACTTGACCGCCGTGGCGGCCTCTGCGCGCACCGGCTTTGAGCGGGCTTTGCAGCGCGTGATGACAGCAGAAGGCATTGTGCTGCCGCAGCGCGCGAACATGGCGCTTTAAGAAATCCAAATCAAAAGTGAAAAAGGCGCCGCTGAGCAGGTCAGCGGCGCCTTTATTTGTTTGGTCTTCTGGAGGCTCACATCACCCGGCGGGCCTTGTCCGGGTTGCTTCCGCCCACCAAACCTTGGGGCTTCTTCAACTCGATTTTGTCTTCGGCCACACCGGACACACCGGCCAAATCGGCCACCACGTCGGTCAACGCGGCTGCGCCCCGGTGGCCAGATCGGCCTTCGCGGTGGCAAAGTAAGACTTCACCACGCCGCCTTCTACTCTGACCATTGCCGCATCCATGGCCGCAGCGGCTGTTGTAGCGGTGGCTGCACCTGACACCGGACCTGACACCGCAGCGTGGGCTTTGTGTGCCGTGGCCACAGCGCCCGCTGGGACACCAGAGGGCAGCGGCAACAAGGGCACGATCAACAAGGCCACGATGTTGATGATTTTGATGAGCGGGTTCACCGCCGGGCCTGCGGTGTCTTTGTAGGGGTCACCCACGGTGTCGCCGGTCACGGCCGCTTTGTGCGCGTCAGAGCCTTTGCCGCCGTGGTGGCCGTCTTCGATGTACTTCTTGGCGTTGTCCCAGGCACCGCCGCCAGTGCACATGGAAATGGCCACAAACAGACCGGTGACGATGGTGCCCATCAGCAAGCCGCCCAAGGCCGCTGGCCCCAACAACAGGCCCACCACGATGGGCACAACCACGGGCAACAAGCTCGGCACGATCATCTCTTTGATGGCCGCAGAGGTGAGCATGTCCACCGCCGCGCTGTAGTCGGGCTTGCGCTTGCCTGCCATGATCGCGCCGTCTTGAAACTGACGACGCACTTCCACCACCACTGCACCGGCTGCGCGGCCCACAGCCTCCATCGCCATGGCACCGAACAAGTAGGGAATCAAGCCGCCAATGATCAAACCGACGATGACTTTCGGGTCACTCAGGTCAAACGCCACGGTCATGCCGCGGCCTTCCAGCGAGTGGGTGTAATCGGCAAACAGCACCAATGCCGCCAAGCCGGCCGAGCCAATCGCGTAGCCTTTGGTCACGGCCTTGGTGGTGTTGCCCACCGCGTCCAGAGGGTCGGTGACGTCGCGCACGCTCTTCGGCAATTCGGCCATCTCGGCAATGCCACCGGCGTTGTCAGTGATGGGGCCGTAAGCGTCCAGCGCCACCACGATGCCGGCCATGCTGAGCATCGACGTGGCAGCAATCGCAATGCCGTACAGGCCAGCCAGCTTGTACGACACCAAAATGGCGATACAGACAAAAATCACCGGCCATGCTGTCGAACGCATTGACACGCCCAGGCCCGCAATGATGTTGGTGCCGTGG
>JANPNT010000062.1:0-2252 GCA_031427655.1 Burkholderiales bacterium | reverse complement strand
AAAAGAAGGACCAGGTCCCATGAACCTGATTCAGCAGCTCGAGGCCGAGGCCATCGAGGAATTCAAGGGCCGCAAGGAAATTCCGGAGTTCCGCGCGGGCGATACCGTCCCAATGCCGGGTCTACCGTCAGCATCGGCACTTCATTGTTCACGTTTTTAATCAGCCGTTTGGTGTTGGCGGCTTGACGCATCACGGTGCGCGAAGCCTCACTACTGAATTCAGGTGCCAGCATCACGGCCAGATTGAACGTCAACGCTTCTTGATAGCCGGGCGGCAAATTCAATTCAGTGGTCAACGCGGTGTAGGCCGTCAGCGGTTGCTGCACTGACAGGTACAGCGTGTCCGTCGTGACAGGCCAGCAAAACACCCGGCCATTCGGGAATTCGGGTTTGTAGTAAACCGCCTGCACATTGCTTAACAGGCCTTTTTGAACAATCGATTCGTATTGCGCCCGGTCAATCACATCGACCGGAACGTCAATGCCGCCAATTCTGCGGTAGGCGCTCAGTATCTCGACGGGGCGGGCTGCCACCAGATCACCCGTGGCACCGATGGTGAAACTGCCCGTAGTCGGTGTAAAACTGACGGTTTCAAATTTGAACAGCATGAGCTTTTCAAGCGCCCATACCTCAAGCATAGAATTCAACGCGGCCAAGCCGTCCGCTGCTTCAGAGGCGGCCAGCGTTTCGGCTGCCCCCAGGTTGCCACTGAGCCGCATAGCCCGGCTGACAATGTCGTTTACGGTTGCCATTTATTTGCCTTTGCTTTTTCTAAAAAAGAAACACTGCTTTAGAAAAAGCCCCCAGCCGAAACCGGGGGCAATTCATTTAGGCGACGACCGATGCAATGGCCGAATCAGGCCGCACATAGGTGACGCGGTAGGTCTCGCCAAAAGTCGGGACAATCGCGCCCGCCGTGTTGTTGCTGTACGTGATGGACAGCGTGTCCACAGCGGCACGAACGCCGACCACGCCCAGACCGGCCTGTGAAGTGGGTTTGTTGATAAACACCACATCACCCAGGCGCAAGCCCGTCACAGTAAACAACTGCTCTGCGGTGGTGTTAGCGGCCACCGATACCGGGCTCAGAACGGCGTTTAAAACGCCCATAGCAAACACATTGCCATGAATGACGCCAGCCATGATTACTCCGTCACGCGGCAAGCGTGCATTGGGCGAATCGCGGCAAAACCGTACAGCACGTCAACACGGGTTGTCGATGACAAGTCCGTGATCGAACCACCGGTTTGCACCGACAAGCGCAGGCCATTGCTGGACAGGTTGTAGCCCTCAGCACCCGCCACGATGGGAGGTGGTACGAAAGCGGCGGTAAACGCATCACGCTGCCACATCAAGTTTTGACGTGAAGCCTGACCCGCTGCACCGACAAACACCAAAGCCGCCCCAGCCGCTGGTGCAGCGCTGGTGGTTTTGTTGGGCATCACGGCATTCAAGGCCGGGAAGATGCTCAAGGTGGCCGTTGTGCCCGCGCTGGTGGTGTTGGCCGTCAGCGTGAACTGTTGCAGCACCGTGGTGGCTGTGCCCGTCAAAGGGTGCACTTGGAAGATACCCGCAACGGTGAACACTTGACCGACCATGAAGGTATCCGCAGCAGCCAAACCAGCGACCAGCAAGCCGGTGCCTGTTTGACCCGCACCGGAGACCGTCACGCCAGCGACTTTGTTTCCGTTGGTGATCGTGGGCAGGTTAACCGCTTCAATCCACTCAGCATTGGCCGCACGTCCGATGTACGAATCGCGGAACTGCTTGGACAAATCCGCTGTGGGATTGAACAGGCCTTTACCCGCATCGACCAGCGACACATTGGCGTCAGGTGAGTACATTACCCAGCGTGGATCGGCGGGTGCCAGGGCGTTGGCCATGCGTGCGCGGGCTTCGTTGTAAGTCCGGAATGAGCTTGGCACAGTGCCAGGCGTGCCGACCAAAAACGGAACTGTACGCACCGCTTGCAACAGCAAATCGGCTTCAATCGCAGAGCAGAGGCTCGACAATTGCGGCTTCAGAACGCGGTCACGGTAGTCCTTGCGGCGGGGGTCACTGGCATCCAGACGGAACACGGCTTCAGCAGCGGTCACGTTGATAGCAGTGTGCTTGTGGCTGGCGATGGTCAAAGAGCGCTGGGTCTCGGTGAAGGTCTCAGCAGCCGCACCACCCCACAGGGTAGCGCCGTCAAAGACGGAGCCAACACCGGGGATGTTGACGTTGACCGTCGAGCCGATTTTGAAGCCGTT
>JANPNT010000061.1:0-4220 GCA_031427655.1 Burkholderiales bacterium | reverse complement strand
CAGAGCAGAAACTTGCGTTACAAAATGGATCACGAAGTGCCTTGTATTTGTCACAGATCGAAGTGTAGGTTATGAGAAAAAAGTGCGCAAGATCAGAAACTTACGCGCTCTTCCTGAAGTTAGGCCTGAGTAATTGTCAGGCTGGGCTTCAAACTTACTCGCGCCCGATTTTTGACGGCAAGCGGGCTGTTTGAATGTGCCGAAATTTGTGCCACGTCGATCCTTGGAAAACACAGGGGATTCGGGCGCTTTTCAAGCTGGCAGCGCGGCCAGTCGATCGGCTGCCGCAATGCGCGGCACGGCCGCCAGCAGGGTGCGCGTGTAAACAGATGCCGGGTGCGACAGCACTTCGCTGGCGATGCCTGCCTCCTCGATTCGCCCGCGGTTCATCACCACGATGTGGTCGGCGATGTACTCCACCACGCCGATGTTGTGGGTGATGAAGAGGTAGGCCACACCCAGCTCCTGCTGCAATTCGCGCAGCAGATTGAGAATTTGAGCCTGCACCGACACGTCCAGCGCGGACGTGGGTTCGTCACACACGATGAGGCGCGGCTGCACCGCCAATGCTCGGGCGATCGCAATGCGTTGGCGCTGACCTCCCGAGAACTCATGCGGATACCGATCCAGGGCATCGCGGCGCAGGCCAACTTGGTCGACCAGCGCTTCCAAATTCCTGCGGCGCGTGGGCGCGTCCAGTTCAGGCCGCAGCGCGAGCAAGCCTTCTTCCAACACATCGAACACACGCATGCGAGGGTTGAGCGAAGCAAACGGATCTTGAAAAATGATTTGCACTTTGCGCCGCGCATCGCGCAGCGCAGCGCCCGACAAACTGAACAAATCTTGACCGTCTAAGTTGGCCTTGCCTTGAATCAACGCTTGGCCGCGCAGCAACTGCACGATGGCTTTGCCGGTGGTGGTTTTGCCGCAGCCCGATTCGCCCACCAATGCCAGCGTTTCACCGGCGCGTATGTCAAACGAAACACCGTCTACCGCACTGAAATTGCCGGTGGCGCGCTGCAGCAAGCCGCTGCGTATCGGGAAACGAACGCTCAGTTTTTGCACGCTCAGCAGCGGTGCAGTGCCGGGTTGATGTTGGCCGCTGCGCGGCGAGGCAGTCGCTTGCACTGTGGAGGCGTCAATTGCTTTTTCGAACTGCAAAGCCGGTTGATTTGCGTCCGAGTTTCCGTACGCGTCTCTGTACGCATACAGCAAGCAGCGAACGCTGCGCGAACCCAGGGTCAGCAACTCGGGCGGCGTGCTCTTGCACGCGTCAAACACGCGGTCGCAACGCGGCGCAAACCGGCACGCGGTGAACTCTTGCCACAGCGCCGGCACGGTGCCCGCAATGGCCGCGAGGCTGCCGCCGCGCTTGGACGAGTCGGGCAATGCGCGCAGCAACAAACGCGCGTACGGATGTTTGGGTGCCGCAAAAAACTCGTCGGCAGATGCAACTTCAATGATCTGCCCGGCATACATCAACGCCACTTGGTGCGCCATGCCCGAAACCACGGCGAGGTCATGCGTGATGAGCAGCAGGCCCATCCCCTGCTCTTTTTGCAGCTTTTTCAGCAGCTCCAAAATTTGCGCTTGGATGGTCACATCCAGCGCGGTGGTGGGCTCGTCGGCCACCAAAAAATCGGGCTCGGCGGCCAGCGTCATGGCAATCATGACGCGCTGCTTTTGGCCACCGCTCAAGCGAAACGGGTACTCGTCAATGCGGCGCTCTGGCTCAGGAATGCCCACCTTGCCCAGCCACTCAATGGCGCGCGCCCGCGCCGCAGCACCGCGCAGTTTGGTGTGTGCCTCAATCGCTTCCACGATCTGGTCGCCCACCCGCATCACCGGATTCAAACTGGTGGACGGCTCTTGAAAAATCATGCCGATCTTGCCGCCGCGAATGCTGCGCATGCTCGACTCCGGCAGCGCAAAAACCTCCTGGCCTTCGAGTTCCAAATTGCCTCCGGTGACGCGACCGTTGTCAGGCAGCAAGCGCATCAGCGCCAGCGCCGTCATGCTTTTGCCGCAGCCCGATTCGCCCACCAGCGCAAAGGTTTCGCCGCGCTTGATGCAAAGCGACAGGCCGTCAATCGCCTTGACCAAGCCCGATTCACTGTCGAGGGCAACTTTGAGATCGGTGATGTTGAGCATGTTGAATCTGCAGAAAAATCAGCTGGCGGACGGGGTCGACTTGAGCGCCGCGTTGCGGCGGGGCCGAAACACGCGGGAACGCGGATCGAAGGCGTCGCGGACGCCGTCAGCGAACAGGTTCGCGGCCAACACGAGAGTGACCATGAAGGCAAACGCCGCCGCGAAACTCCACCACACGATGGGGTCACGCGACATCTCGCTGCGCGCCAAATTGATCATGCCGCCGAAGCTGTTCATGGACGGGTCGACACCGACGCCCACGTACGACAGCACCGCTTCGTACAAGATCAGCCCAGAGAATTCAAGCACGGTGGTGATGAGCACCAAATGCATCACGTTGGGCATGATGTGGCGCGACATGATGCGCCAGTGGCTCACGCCAAATGCGGTGGCGGCTTGTACGTATTCGAGCTCACGCAGCTTCATGGTCTCGGCACGCAGCAAGCGGCACAAGCTGGCCCATCCGGTTAGCCCGAGAATCACGCACAGTAGAAAAATTCGCAGGTCGGAACGCTCCGCGCCCGTCTCAAAAAAGTTGGGGTTTTTGTCGATAAAAACCTGAACCATCAATACGCAGGCAGCGATGAGCAGCACATTCGGTACCGACGACAGCGTGGTGTACAGGTACTGGATGACTTCATCCACCCAACCTTTGAAGTAGCCCGCCATGACGCCCAACACCACCGCGAACGGAAGCGTGGCCAACGTGGCCAAGGTGCCGATCACAAATGCAGTTCGGACGCTTTTAAGCGCTTGGTACAGGACGTCGTTGCCTGTGCGGTCGGTGCCAAGAACGTGGTACTGAGTGCCTAGGCCTGCTGCCATGCCGACCAATGCGCACATCACGCCGACGGTCAAAAGAGCCGCCCGCAGAGGCAGGGCGGTGTCGTTTCGAGCAATTCGGACAAGAGCCTGGCCTGTACCGATGCGCTGCGACCGCCCGTGCGCGAATCCGGTTAGAAAAACGGCCACAGCGGCCGCAATCAAACCGGCAGCCAATCCGAGTCCAGCGCGCAGCCACAAGTTGGGCAGCCACTCAGACGCCGGATTCTTCAGCTGAGCACCGCCATGCATCAAGCGAGGGTGAATGCGAACGCTCTGCCCGTCGATGTCTCGGGATTCCTTGGTGAAGCCCTCATACGCCAAGGGCAGTGAATATGACGCCTCGCGCGACCTGACAAGGCTGGCAAGCATCGCATCAAGCAGCGATTCTGTGCGGGTGTCATAGGCCACACCGGAACCAGCAGCCGCAGAGGCAGAAGCCGGCAGAGCGCGACGGAAATGAACGCTGTCTGCCAACGTGACGACGAGGAACGCCGCCATCACGATGGCCGAGCACAGGGCTGGCGCGTCGGCCAGAACCTTCAGCCAATTGGCCCGCAAATTCGGCGTGCGCCGGACGTGCCACACATACCAGCACAGCGAAAGAACCAGCAGCAAGAGCACTGCGTCGGTCCAGAGCAACACAAACTTTGGAGCCATCGTTTAGATACCGGTTCAGTTCAGGCGCACGCGCGGGTCGGCCACGGTGTAGGCGATGTCGATCATCACAAACGAAATGATGTACAGCAGCGACCCAATGAAAACCATGGTGCGCACGATGGCGAAGTCTTGGCCGGTGATGGCGTCGATCACATACGCGCCCAGACCCGGAATGCCGAAGAAGCTCTCGAACACCAAGCTGCCAAGGAACAAGTAAGGCAGATAAGAACCGGCGCTGGTGATGATCGGTATGAGTGCGTTCTTGAACACATGTTTGAACAGCACCACTTGCTCGGACAAACCTTTAGCGCGGGCGGTGCGCACATAGTCTTTGCCGACTTCTTCAAGAAACATCGCTCGGTACAGCCGGGCCTCACCACCCAACCGAGCGAGCAGCGACAACGCGATCGGCAAGATCAAGAACTTGATGGCGTCCAACCCTCCGGCGTAGCCCGAGATCGGCACCAGCTTGAACATGCGCGAGAACAGGAACTGGCCCACGATGATGTAAAACAAACTGCTGATCGACAACATCAACACGCACAGCACCACACCCCAGAAGTCGATTCGCGTGTTCCTGAAAAAAA
>JANPNT010000060.1:0-7893 GCA_031427655.1 Burkholderiales bacterium | reverse complement strand
CGAATGAAAACTTTGCACGCGAAATCATGGAGCTGTTCACCATGGGTGTGGGCAATTACGGCGAGCAAGACATACGCGAAGCGGCGCGCGCTTTCACCGGTTGGAATTACGCCGGGTTGAAGTTTGTGGTCAACCCCGATCAGCATGACAGCGCAGCCAAAACGGTGCTGGGCCGCCAAGGTAATTTCGACGGCGTGCAGGTCATCGACATTCTGTTGGCGCAGCCGGTCACGGCTGAATTCATGGCGGCCAAGCTGTACAGCTACTTTGTGCGCGAAGAGTTGTCGGCCCCGCTGCGAGTGCGCTTGGGTGAGCTGCTGCGCGCATCGAAATACGAGGTCGCGCCGTTTTTGGAGGTGTTGTTCAACTCGCGCGATTTTTACAGCGACGCGTCAATTGCCACCCGCATCAAACCACCGGTCGAACTGGTGATTTCCACCTACCGCAAGATGGGCCTGAAGGAAGTTCCCGGCATTCCCGACTTCAACGACCTGACCGAGTCGCTCGGCCAAAAACTGCTGTTCCCGCCCAACGTGGCGGGCTGGGCCAACGGCCAGAGTTGGATCACGCCGGGCTTGTTGTTTGAGCGTGGAAATTTTGTATTTGATGCGGTGTTCCCGCCGATTGACTTTGTGCCGACCGACCGAGTGCCGAATCAGCGCTTCCAAATTCTGTCGGTGGCCGACAAGCTCGCGGCAGGCCTTGACATCACCACCGCCACCAAACCCGAAGGCAAAACCGGGGCCACTGTGTCAACGTCAGTGTCGATGCAAGCCGACCGCGATGAAGACTTCAACACGCGGCTGGCCAGCTACCACGCGTGGCGCAAGGCCATCGAAAAGGTCAAACCCATCCCACGCGCCACCGCGCAGGTGGACGTGTCGGCGATGGTGCGTGGGGCCAATTGCAAAACAGCGCAAGCTGCCGTTGACCACTTGCTGGCGCGCTTCCTGTCTGCACCTGTTCCCACCGACACGCGCCAGAAGATCACCGCGCTGCTGAACGCCGACTTGGGCACAGAAGACCTGACGCAAGCCGACAGCTACATGGAGGACGCGTTGCGCAATGCGCTGCACGTGATCTTGTCGCTGCCCGCCTATCAACTGGGATGAAAGAAATGGCAATGCAACAGCACCTTGGATTGACGCGTCGCAGCTTGCTGAGTGCCATGACCGGCAGCCTCGCGGGCCTGCCGTTCGCAAACACTCAAGCCGCAACAAATTCGGCCACAAACTTGGCAACAGACTCGGCAACAAACGCGGCGCGCGACACATCCAAGCGCATCTTGGTGGTGCTGGAACTGTCCGGCGCGAACGACGGCTTCAACACGCTGGTGCCTTACGCCGACGACGCCTACTACCGACTGCGGCCCAAGATTGGCATCCCAGCGGCCAAGCTGCGAAAAATCGATGACCGCTTCGGATTCAACCCAGGCATGGCGGGCTTTGAGCGCTTGTACAAAGACGGCAAGATTGCCGTTGTGCACGGCTGCGGATATGCGCAACCGTCGTTCTCGCACTTCACTTCGATGGCCTATTGGCACACCGGCGTGCCCAACAGCGGCGAGCCTTACGGCTGGCTCGGCCGCTTGGCGGATGCGATTGATCCGGCTTTGACCGCCAACTTTTTGGTCAACATCGATGAGCGCCAGTCGCTGGCCGTGCGCGCCGCGCGCCATGTGCCGGTGGTGTTTGACGACCCCGAAAAATTCACGCGCAAGGGCCTGTACCAAAGCCGCGCATTGTTGGACGGTTCGGCGCAAGTCGCGTTTGCCAACAACGCATCGCAACGCCACTTAGACGGCGTGGCCGCCAGCGCACGCGACGCATCGCAACTGGTGCGGGCCGCGTGGGCCAACTACAAAACGCCCATTGACTACGGCCTGATATCGGTCGACCTTCCCAAAGTGGCCTCGATGATTGCCGCCGGCTTGCCCACCCGCCTGTACTACACCGCCTACCGACACAACGCCTTCGACACTCACGTTCAGCAAGGCGAACTGCACCAGCGTTTGCTCACCTATGTGTCCGATGCCGTGGCGGGCTTCATGCAAGACATGGAGCGCATCGGCCGCGCCGACGACGTGACGGTGCTGGTGTTTTCCGAGTTCGGCCGCCGCGCCGCAGAGAACACCAGTCTGGGCACCGACCACGGCACCGCCAATCAGATGTACGTGGTCGGCAAGCCCGTCAAAGGCGGCCAGTACGGCAAGCCGCCCAGCCTGACCGAGCTGGACGCCGACGGCAATGTGGCGCACACCACCGACTTTCGGCGCGTCTATGCCAGCCTGATTGAGGGCTGGTTTGGCTACGCTGACAGCAAGAGTTTGTTGTCGGGGGAGTTTGCCGGGTTGCCGATATTTGGTTGAGCTTGAAGTAAAGCCCCGCACCCCGAAAAGATCGGTGCGCAGGGCTTTGTGTCGAATCACGTCAGATGGTTTGCAGGCCGCGCCAGGTGGTTCAGACCTGCTGAACGCTGAACCTCATGAGCGGCCTGCAAGTCATCACTTCACCTCGCCCATGTCGGTCAAAGCCATGAAGCGGTAAGACGCGCTGGCGGCGGTGAGCGCGCCGGAGTAGGGGCCCAGTTCGATGGTGAACAAATTACCCCCCACTCGGGCGACGAAGCGCCAGTTTCGGGTGGTGCGAACCACGCAGTTGGTGTCGGACTGCGTGGGTATGCACACCGCGTTGGTAGTGCGGTTGCGTGCCGACAGTATTTGCAACTGGTCCGTAGGCAGCAGGCTCCATGAGCGGTCGTAATTGGCCGTTGTTTCTGGCACGCTCGCGTCGGAGAAGGTGCTGGCCGCCATGCCGTCAGCGCGCAACAAAAACGCCGAGTTGAAGCGGCTTCCCAAAAGGGCGTTGAGGTTGCTCTCCCAGCGGCGCGACAGCTGCGCAGCGTCGATGTTTACCTCGGTGGCCGCCACTGCCATGATCTCGCGCACCGCGAGCAGTTCGCCCGCCACACGTTGCTCCATCAGCCAGCGCTCTTCACCCAAAGGGCCCAGGCCGAGTCGGCGATAGCGATAGTTGAAGCCGGGCAGCATGACCTCCAACGCGCCGTCAATCAAGCGCCAAGTGGCCACCGCTTGCGTACGTTCCATCAGCGCCGAATCGACACCAGTGATCGCAAGCACGTCCTGTTTGAGTGAGAAACTGTCCAAGTCATGCGACGAGTACAAGCCTGCCCATCGCTTGCCCACCGCCAAGTCTTCGGGTTTGATCGCCGTGAGCTTAGACACGTCGTAGCGCTTCATCACAGCTGCGCCGTTGAGTGCCTGTTTGATCTGCGCTTTTGGTCCGCCGCGCTCGATTTGATAGGTGTCGAAGTTGACGATGGCAGCGGTGTAGCGGTCGGAACGGATGGCCAGGTCGCCGAGCGTCACACCAGTGGTTACGCGGTCAATCATCCATTGCCGGCCGTCAACGCCCACAGTGCTGCTGAACAGGGTGATGACGACGGGCTTTGTATAAACCAGCTTGACCTGCGTGCCGATCAACTTCCACGTCGCAGCGTGTACCGCGTCATCCACGACTGTGGCTGTGCCGTTGTTCAGCAAAGTGACTTGTGTTGCGAAGGGAGCTGCACCGCCTATTCCGAAGACGTAAGCCCAGGTCACCGCAGCCGCGGCATCGCCGACGGGCACAGGCGGTAAACGTTGAAAGCTGGCATCAACGGTGACGCCGTCGCGGGCCGTGTAAAAAGCCGCGCTGTTGCTGGCGCGCTGCACACTACCGAATTTTTTTACAGCCGCCGATGAAGCCAGCAGCGCTTGTGTATTGCTGATGCCTTCAGGCAGCGGCACGCCGCCTTCGACAACAAGTTTGACCAAGGTGGCAGCTTCAAGCACGTCTGGAAGACAAATCTTCTGCATCGCGTCGCTCAGCGCCTGATCGGTCGCGGGCAGAGCGCCTGCCTGCGCCAGCAGGCCGGTCACAGCCGCCGAAAAGTGCGTGACCTGCAAGGCCGGGGCGAATTCACTCGTCAACGCGCCGTTTACGGCCAGCGCAGCGAGCCCCGAAATTTCACCGACCAGGCTGCTGAGCACCACCGCACTTTGCGTGCCGACGCCAGTGGCCATCAAGCTCAAAAAGTCAGATGGGTTGCTGGTCTTCACGGCCACGCTGTAGCGGCCCAGTGAATCGGCATCGGCGTTGAAAGTTTGCGGGCCGAGCGTGGCAACCACCTTGGCGTTGGCTATCGGGGCGTCGGTGACGGTGCCTTGCAAAGTCACGGCGGCTTCAACTTTCAGCGCTACCGAAGCGGCGCTGACGGCGCTGCCGTTGGCAAGCTCATAGCGCAGGCTGTCAACCCCAAAAAAACCGGTTTTTGGGGTGTACACCAAGGCGGCCCCGTCCACCGTCACCGTGCCATTTTTTGGCATTTCAGTGACGCTCAACACCGGCGTTCCGTTGCTGCTGGTGTCGTTGTCTTGAACAGCCAAACGCTTGGCTGCGTTCCAGTCCAACGTGTAGGTGTCGGCTGTGGCAACTGCGGTGGATGCGGATGGTGGTGGCGGTGTCGGCACCGGGTTCAGGTTCGGGTCGTCGCTTCCGCCGCAACCGAACAACAAAGCCGTACACGCACTGAAGGTCAGTAACTTGCAAGAAAGAGATCGCATGGAAGCCTCCGTTGAAATGTGTTGCGCCATTACGCGCCGCAGCGTCATTCGGTGCATCCTCTGAAGTGATGAAGTTGGCGCGAGGTCTTTCGAAGCTTCAGCGAATGCATGGCTCACGCGCACGGACCTGGAGGCAGTCGCGTGCAATGATGTTGCGTCGCATGGCCTTTGTGGCGTCAGCGACACCCACGCCATCCACTCATTGGGAGACAACCATGACAAATCGAATCCACCTTTTGACTTCCATCGCGGCCGTCTGCGCGCTGGCCGCTGCTTGTGCCGCTCCCATGATGAGCAAGGGCGACATGAGTTTTTTCGTGACCAGCACAGGCCCTGGCAGTGGTGCCGATCTGGGCGGCTTGGCGGGTGCCGATGGCCACTGCCAGAAATTGGCCGCAGGCGCAGGCCAGGGCACTAAAACTTGGCGCGCCTACCTGAGCACGCAAGCCAGAGACGGTGCTGTGCTGGTCAACGCGCGCGACCGCGTGGGCAGTGGCCCGTGGCACAACGCCAAGGGTGAGTTGATTGCTGCCGACAACGCCGCTTTGCACGGTGCTGCCAACAACGTCACCAAGCAGACCGCGCTCAATGAAAAGGGAGAGCTCGTGAACGGGCGCGGTGACACACCGAATCGCCACGACATCCTTACCGGTTCACGAACCGACGGCACCGCCTTTGGCCCAGGCGACCCCGACATGACTTGCGGCAATTGGACCCGCAGTGCGGCCGAGGGCGTTGCGGTGGTCGGTCACCACGACCGCGCGGGGCCCACCACCGACCCATGGGCCGTGTCGTGGAACTCGTCGCACCAATCGCGCGGCGGCTGCAGCTCAACCGCGCTCAAGGGCACGGGTGGCGACGGGCTTTTCTACTGCTTTGCTGCGAAGTAAACCAGCGCGGCGCGGCAAGTGAGTGCAGTGCAGGCTGAGACGCAAGTCTCAACGCCCTGACAATCGACCGTCGGCATCCCACACAAAGCAAGCAAACATGGCCATTCAATGGTTCCCGGGTCACATGAACTCGACCCGGCGCGCCATTTTGGATCGCGCCAAAGACATCGACGTGGTGATTGAGCTGCTGGACGCGCGCTTGCCGGGCTCCAGCCTCAACCCTTTGTTGGCCGAACTCACGCGTGGCAAACCGGCGCTGAAGGTGCTTAACAAGCAAGACCTCGCCGACCCCGACCGCACCGCGCTGTGGCTGGCCCACTACAACGCTTTGCCCGCCACCCAAGCGCTGGGCTTGGACGCCAGCATCACCGCGCCTGCGCAACGCCTGATTGCGGCCTGTCGCGCTTTGGCCCCGTTGCGCGGCGGCATGACCAAGCCGCTGCGGGTGTTGATTTGCGGCATCCCCAACGTCGGCAAATCCACCCTCATCAACACGCTGGCAGGCCGCAAGGCCACGAAGACCGGCGACGAACCTGGCATCACCAAGCTAGAGCAAAAAATTGTGCTGGCCAGCGATGTGTATTTGTTCGACACGCCCGGCATGTTGTGGCCGCGCATCACGGTGCCGCAAAGCGGTTATCACTTGGCGGCCAGCGGCGGCATCGGCCGCAATGCCTACAACGAAGAAGAGGTGGCGCTGGAGTTGTTGAACTGCGTGAACCGCAACTACCCAGGCCGAATTTCTGAGCGCTTCAAGTTGGCTGACATGTCGGCGCTCACCGACGAGCAGCAGCTCACGGAGATTGCCAAAAAACGTGGTGCGATCCAAAGCGGCGGCCGTGTCAATTTGCAAAAGGCGGCGGAAATTTTGATGGGTGAATTTCGAACCGGCGGGTTGGGGTTGGTGACCCTCGAAACGCCGATTGAGATGGCCCAGTGGCAGGCTGAAGCGGAAGTCGCAGAAGCTGCGCGGCGCGAGAAAAAGAAGAAGAAAACGCCGACCGCTGAAGGCTGAACCTCAAGCCCCTGCCAAGCCGCCCAGCCACTCGTGAATGACCTGACGGTTGCGCCGGAAGCCGTGGGTGGACGGCATCCAATCGAGTGGGCCGACTTCGTCGATGCGGGCCAACCCCATGGGCGCGGCTTCGATGCTCATGCTGTTGCCGCCGAATTTTTTGAACGACGCCGTGGCACGCGGCATGTGCCAACCGTGGGTCACCAACAGCAACTTTTTCACCCCGGCGGCTTGCAAAACGGGCACCGTCATGGCGGCGTTTTCTGCGGTGTCGCGCGACTGAATTTCTGTCCACTTGAGCGGCTGCTTGAAATCAGCGGCGGCGATTTTGGCGGCCACTTCGGCTTCTGATGGGCCCTCTGAGGCAGCCCAACCCGAGCCGCCCGTGAACGCCACCGGAATGCCGGTTTGGCGGCTCAACCACAGCCCGTAGCGCAGGCGTTCCAGCGACGGCCCGGTCAAGTTGGAGTCGGCATATTCAGGCGCAAATTTTTCGGCACCGCTGCCCAAAATCACAATTGCCATGCGGGTTGATTTGGCTTCTTGCTTCAACTCCAACAAGCGGGTTGGGGTGAGCGCCGGGGCTTTGGTCAACAGCAACGGTTGCGCCCAACGCGACAAACCTTCGGTGGCGGTGAGCCATAAGCCACTGAAGCTGAGCAAAATCAAAAACCACCCCAGCCCGCGCCGTGTGCGCAGGAAGCGTGCTCCCAGCAGCATCGTCAACAGAAATGGAAACGGCGGAAGCACCACAGCAGTGAGCAGCGGTTTCCAAGCGGCCAAGCCCCACGAGGCAAACAGATTGTTCAAGGCGATGCGTCCCTCTTCGTTGCAAAGATTGCCATGATGACGCAAGGCCAGCGCGGGAACGAGGTCAGCATGCGCTGATCGGATCAAGGGTGAGGAGCTGCGGGATGAAACGGCTGCGAAGACGGGGTTGGCTGGTGTTGGGTGGTGTTGAGTGTGGTCTTGCTGATGGCGTCGGCCTGGTTGGTCATGCCGTCACTGCTCAAGTCGCAAGGCGAAACGCGGCTGAGTGATTTGCTGGGGCGCGCTGTCAGCATCGATCAGGTCGATTCCAAACCCCGGTCGCTGGAGCTGACCGTGAGACAGCTTCAAATTGCCGGGCTGGCCAATGTGGCCTTGCTTGCCGAGCGAGCGCTTGTTTTTAGCTGCACCGAAACTGCGCGCCTCGGGCGAGGACAATGCAACGTGGTCTCCGGGTGTGCAGTTGGCGCTGACCGCCAATTGACCATGCCGAGAAACGCGCCTGCGCCATCGCCGACAATCGAGGCTATCCAAATGAATTGAGTGCACATGACTTCAACCCATGAAACCATCACTCTTGGCGGCGGCTGCTTTTG
>JANPNT010000059.1:0-1581 GCA_031427655.1 Burkholderiales bacterium | reverse complement strand
AGCGCCAGCGGCGTCAGGGCGCGACGCCCATTGATCTGCGTGAGGAATTTCTGACCTTCAAACGAGGAGGTAACGGGGTAGAGCTTCCGGGCCAGACGAATCGCGATGTTTTTCTCGGGATGAACTTCCTCGTCCCCAGCGAAGGTCATCTTGATGCCGGAGAAAACCAGGAACGCACCCAGGCCATAGAGCACCCACTCAAACTCCCGGACCACGGCGGCACCAAAACCAATCATGAAACCACGCATCACCAGCGCCCCGAGGATTCCCCAGAACAGAACCCGATGCTGAAACTCGGGAGGGACACGAAAGTATCCAAAGATCAGCGCGATGACGAAGACGTTGTCCATCGAGAGGGACAACTCGATGATGTAGCCGGTGATGAAAAGGACGCTGTCATCCTTTGTCCAGGACGGCACCATCGCGGGAGCCGCCACGAAGGCGAAGAGCAGCGCGCAGGTGAACCAGATACCGGTCCAGACCAGCGCCTCCTTGAACCGGACGACGTGGGCGTGCCGGTGAAACACGCCCAGGTCGAGGGCTAGAAAAAACAGGACGGCTACGATGAAGATCGCCCAGGGTGCTGACGAATTATCAGCCAGAGCAATCATCAGGCATTCGCACGGGCGGATGTCACCGTGCTATCCACACTGACCTGCACTGAAGACGCCGGACGCTGGCCCTTGTGCCACCAGAGGACGAGCGCGCTGGCGATGTAGATACTGGAGTAGGTGCCGGTGATGATACCAACGATGAATGCGAACGCAAAGTCGTTGATTGCGCCGCCACCGAACAGATAAAGGGACATCGTCGCCAGAAGAACTGTTCCCGAGGTGATGAGCGTCCGGCTGAGGGTCTGGTTCAGTGCCTGATTGATCAATTCCCGGAAGGAGCCGCGCACACCCATCTTCAGGTCTTCGCGGATACGATCAAAGATCACGATGGTGTCGTTGATCGAGAAGCCGATGATGGTGAGAATGGCCGCGACGGTCGTGGCATTGAATTCACGACCTGCGAGACAGTAAATGCCAATGGTCATCAGCACGTCGTGAATGACTGCCAGCACAGCACCGACAGCGAAGGAGAACTCATAACGAATCGCAACGTAAACCAGAATGCCAAGCAACGAGAGCAGGGTGGCGAGAATCGCGGTTTTCTGGATTTCCTTGCCGATGGTCGGGCCGACCTTGTCCAAAGCCGCCTTCTCGAACTTGGCCGCCGGAAATGCATTCACAAGCAATGGAGTGATTTTTTCACCCGTGTTATACGCCGAGGTGATGCGGAGCATTTCCTTGCCGGCACCGATGTCTTTTTGATACTGGATGACTGGGTCGGTAATACCGGACTTCGTCAGTGCCTCGCGCACCTTGTCCGAATCAACTTTTTGAGCAAAGCGCAGCGTGAGGTTGTCACCGCCGAGGAAATCAACGCCGAACAACTTCTCACCGCGACCGAAGACCCCGTAGCCGACACCCACCAGGATGATGGTCCACGACAGGAAGAAGGCCGGTCTCGCCAGCTTCATGAAGTCGAGTTTAGTCGCGCGGATGATGTGCAGCATCTTGATGGAAGTAAGCCAGC
>JANPNT010000058.1:0-2201 GCA_031427655.1 Burkholderiales bacterium | reverse complement strand
GGCAAGCCCTGGCCATGATGGACCATGTCAACATCGCCCGCGTTCTCGATGCGGGCTCAACGTCAGAAGTCAGAAGTCTAGCGTGAGGATATGGCCAGAGTTTTCGCCGCCTAAGCTCCAATTTTTTTCATTTAGTAGCTCTAGCACGTATCTATCGCCCACTTTTGCGCGCGCAAATGGAATTTGGTGTTTCGCTAAGGCATGTTCTAGCGCCAAATTGGTCATTAACGTGCCTGCTACACCGCCTTTTAGCTTGCCTTTGGCGTATAAACCCAACGCAATAATGTACAAAAGTTGGTCACCATCCAGCAAGCTGCCTGCTGCATCTACCATCATTACGCGGTCGCCATCGCCATCAAACGCAATGCCTAAATCTGCTTGATGTTCCACAACCGCTTTTTGCAAGGCTTGCGGGTGGGTAGAACCCACGTCCAGATTAATGTTCAAGCCATCGGGGCTATTGCCGATGCAAATAATTTCTGCGCCTAGCTCGTGAAACACATTGGGTGCCACGTGGTAGGTGGCGCCGTGTGCGCAATCCAGCACAATTTTTAAACCGTGCAAATCCATATTATTGGGGAAGGTGCTTTTGCAAAACTCTACATAACGCCCTGCTGCATCATCAATGCGGCGCGCCTTGCCCAGCTTGGCAGATTCCATCACCTGCATGGGTTTTTCTAGCTCGGCTTCGATGGCGTGTTCAATATCGTCGGGTAGCTTTGCGCCCTCGCTCGAGAAAAACTTGATGCCGTTATCGTAATAGGGGTTGTGTGAGGCAGAAATGACGATGCCTGCCTGCGCGCGCAAGGCGCGGGTGAGGTAGGCCACAGCTGGCGTTGGCATTGGGCCTGTCAGTAGCGTATCTACACCTGCTGCGGTTAAGCCAGCCTCCAGCGCAGCTTCTAGCATATAGCCAGAGATACGCGTATCTTTTCCGATAATCACCGTTGGGCGCGCGCCTTTTGTGCCTTTAGATGCCAACACGCGGCCAGCCGCATAACCTAAGCGCAGCATAAATTCTGGCGTAATTGGATGCTCACCCACGCGCCCACGAATACCATCTGTTCCGAAATATTTTTTAGTCATTTTTTTAAAACCTTTATTTAATGCTTAATTTAACCGCCGATAAACGCAGATGCACGCCGATAAAAACAGATAAACCAATTGCCTTACTGCTTATAAACTTTTATTTTTTCTACAACACATTTATATTTCAGGATTTACCAGACCTTATCAAACTTTTATCGGCGTCCATCTGCGTTTATCGGCGGTTAATAATTTTTTTGCAATGCTGCAACCACCGTCAAAGCCTCAACCGTTGCCTTTACATCGTGCACACGCAGTATTTTAACACCCTTCATGGCTGCAATCACGCTGGCGGCAATGCTGGCGTAAAGCCGCGCATCGACGTCGTTGCCTGTCATTTGGCCTGAACTTATTTGGCCAAGCACGGATTTGCGCGATAAACCCACTAGCAAAGGTTGGCCTAAATCAGCAAAACTCTCTAAATTTTGCAGCAGCTTAATGTTATGTTCACGTGTTTTTCCAAAGCCAAAGCCTGGGTCAAGCAAAATATTAGATGTCCTGCAACCCGCATGGATACTGGCTTGCAGCCGTGCTTGTAAAAAATCTTTTACATCGTTTACCACATCGTTATAGTGCGGATTGTTTTGCATGGTTTGCGGCGTGCCTTGCATGTGCATTAAACATATGCCCACGTTGGTTTTTGCTACGGTTTCTAATGCGCCACCTTCTTGTAAAGCACGTACATCGTTCACCATGCTCGCGCCTGCGGCGATGGCGGCTTGCATCACTTGCGGCTTGTAGGTGTCGATTGAAATTGGAATATTACATTGTTTAACTAAAGCTTCAATCACAGGAATCACGCGATCTAATTCCTCTTGCAAGCTCACTGGTGTGGCATTGGGGCGCGTGGATTCGCCGCCAATATCGAGTATATCTGCGCCTTCTTCCGCCAGTTTTAATGCGTGCTCAATGGCTAAATTAGTCGCGACAAATTTGCCTCCGTCAGAGAAAGAGTCAGGCGTGACATTAACAATGCCCATGACGCGAGGCGTGCTTAAATCGAGTTGGAATTTTCCGCAGGTAAAATGCATTTAGGCTTGTTGTAGGAGCGACGACCCGTCGCGATTTGCCACATTGCTTCGCGACGGGTCTTCGCTCCTACAAAATCTAAGTTT
>JANPNT010000057.1:0-9364 GCA_031427655.1 Burkholderiales bacterium | reverse complement strand
CAGCGCGCGGCGCGCGCTGGGTGCGCATCGTGTCGCTGTTGCCCGACGTGTTGTCGGGGGTGCCCATGGTGCCGGTGGTACGGCCGGTGGGGCTGTTGCCCATGCCGTTGTTGATGGTCGGGTTGGACGTGACCGCTGGGTTGGACGTCACCGTGGGCGGGGTGGGCGTCGGCATGCTGCCCATGGGCGTTGTGGTGGTGGTTGTGGTCGAGGGCGACGTCATTGGCGTTGTAGCCGGTGTGGTCGGTGTGGTGGCGCTAGGCACAGCCTGTGTGTCCCGCACAGTGCTGCCCGAGGTCGTGGACGGCGTGGTGGACGGGGTGGTCATGGGAGTTGATGGAGGCGTGGTGGACGAGTTCTGCGCCACGGCGAAGCCACCGCCCAGCGCAGCAATGACAGCAGCAGAAGTGATCAAAAGTTGATGCGTTTTCATGATGATTTCCTTGAAGAAAAGAAAGTTTGAACAAAAGATGCCGACGACGCCGGACATGCAGAAGGCTAGGCGCTCACGACGATAAGAAAAGTCAGGGCGCAGCGCGGCTGTGCGCAGGAACTGGCCCCTATCGGCCATGCGTCGATCACCTACACCGTTAACGCATGGAAACCCGCATCAACAACTCAAGACATCGCAGTGCGCATGGCCGCTTGAAGTAAACGTCACGCCATGCCGGGCTTGCAAATAGATGGCCGCTGGATCGTGGGCATGAGCATGGCCGCTGCCACACGTGGCAACTTGTTGATGCCGTCAATGTGCTCTGTGCGCCTAGACCGGCTAGGAGCGTAGGCGGAAGCTAAACCGTACTCAGCCAAGTGGCCGCCGAGATGCTGGGCCTGCCGCTGGACAACGTGAAGATGGAGCTTGGTGACAGCGACTTTCCCGCCACGCCAGGCTCGGGTGGGTTGTGGGGCGCGGCGAGTGTCGGATCGGGCTTGTTTGACGCTTGCAACGCCCTGCGGGAAGCCTTGGCGCGCAAGCTGGGTGTGACCACAGCGTCGGCAACTTTCACCGACAGGGCGCTGGCCGCAGTGGCGTCGAACGACGGCCTTGGCTGCAGCGGCACCTCGGCCGCCCCGAACCCTTCACACAGTGGTTGCCCGACATAGCGCGCTTGGTGGTGCTGACCCCACACCCCGGCGACGAAGTGCTGGCAGGCTACGGGCCACTGGCTGCCCGCTGTGGGAAGGGCCGCTGTGGGTTTGGGTTTGGGTGTGGTGTTGGACCCGACCCGATGATTGGCGCGTTCCCTGGGTGCGCTTGATAGCCCTGGCGAGGTCAAACCTGGTGCCAGGCTGGCGTTCGCAGCCAGGGCAGTTCAGCGTCGCAGCGTGAGCAGTAAATCCAAAAATGGCTCGACCATCGCTTGACTTGACAAACTGAACTGCGCAGCAGTGCGGCTGTCATCGCCCCGCGCCAACAGACGGGAAGCTGCGCCCACGCGCACGCCCATCGATCCGGCGGGCAACACCGCAAACGCCGCCTCGTCGTTGATGTCGTCGCCCACCATCAGCGCGGTGGTGGCCCCACAGTCGTGCATGATTTCAATCAACGCGTGGCCCTTGTTCGGCGCGGTGGTGGGCACGATGTTCACCACCTTGTGGCCCCACGTCACCGACACGGCTTGCCAGTCTTCCAAGCCCGACAGCCACGCCATGTCAATCGACAAAATGGTTCGCAGCCATTGCTCGGTTTCATTGACATGCTGGGCCTGCCGGTAGTGAATGGCAATCGACAAACCCTTGTCTTCCACTTCAATGCCCTGCACTTCAAATTGCGGTGTCCAACGTGCCAGCCGCCCGCGGCAATGCTCTAGGCAATGCGCCGCTTGAAAGTCATATTTTCGGCCCGTCATCGAACCAAATGACGACGCTTTGGCTTGCGTCGCGCCGTGGATTTCAGCACCGTGATTGCCCAACAAATAGTGCGGCTGAAAATGCAAACGCTGTGCGGCGTCGTCCACCGAACGACCCGTGATCACCGCCACCGGCCAGTCCAGCATCAAAGTGGTCATGCGCCGTGCGGTGCTGGGCGAAACTTGAACGTCAGCGCGGTGCGCTACCAAGGGTGCCAAGCTTCCGTCCAAATCGAACGCCAACACCGAGTTGCCCGTGCGGAGCTGCTCCAGTGCCAACGCTCCAGCCAGTGAGAACAGAGAATTCATTGACATGCGCCTGCGTTGGAAACGACGACCAGAACAAAACGCACTAGCGCTTTCAGTCGGCCAACGCTGTACGGTGTTGGGCCGACTGAATGCTTCCCACCGTCAGGTTCGCCCGCCAACACAAGCTTCGAACAGCGCTGCGTGGAAGCCCGCGAAACTGAGCGGCGGATTCTGCTGACGATGGGCGTACAAAGCCTGCTCGTAAAGGTCGAAGGCGCGCTCCACGGGCAACACTTCAGACGTTGAAAGCAACACCATGTTCGGGATTTTGGTCATGTTGGAAGCGCACGCTGCGCCAGCTCAAAGTACTGCGCAAATGATGAGCATCAACCCACGGCGCTTCGGTCGGACGGTGCAGAAACCTGATGTAGGAATAAGCCGCGCCACGGGTGGATTGAATCGCTCTGACCGAGCTTCGCGCGGATCGTCGACGTAGGACGCAGGCAGCGTCAGTGCGCGGCACTGTCTGATGGACGCAGCTTGGTCTGGCGTTGAGATTCAGTGCATTCTTTGCAACGGAGTTCACATGACAAGTGCAGAAATTAGGGACGGTATGGATGTTCGCGTGGGTCAGGCACCGCCCGGACTGACACGCGCCGAATTTCACGAGCGCTTTGCGTACCGTTTCTATGATCCCGCCTACGCGGTGGAAAACGACGCCATTTCGCGCCTTGAAGAAATTGCCTGGCAGGCCTTGCAAGAGGGTCGCAAAGCACCCATCACACAACCGGCTGGCAAGGAGTTTTCCGATCCGACCTACCCGATGTCGGTGGAGTGGATGCAAACGCGTCAAAAACTGCGCGCCGCACAAAAAGCCTGGGACGACCCGGCCACCAAGTCTCGTATTTTGCTGATTTGCGGCAGCGCTCGCAACGACGGCAGCTGCCCCGGCGAAGCCTCCAAAACATGGCGCATGACCGAGATTGCGCAGCACGTGGTGCGCGGCTTGGGCGTGGAAGCCGACGTGCTCGACTTGAGCCTGGTGACCAGTGAATACGGCCGCGCCATTCACCCCTGCAAGGGCTGCGTGTCCAGCGCCATGCCGCTGTGCCATTGGCCTTGCAGTTGCTACCCCAACCACGCCATGAATCAGGCCGACGACTGGATGGCCGAGATTTACGAGCGCTGGGTGGCGGCGCACGGCGTCATCATCCTTGCACCCACCTATTGGTACCAGTCGCCCAGCCCGTTGAAGTTGATGATTGACCGCTTGGTGTGTGCCGACGGCGGCAACCCCGACCCGAGCACCACCCACGGCAAGAAAGTCGCCGAGGCCAAAGCCATCGAGGCCAAGGGCTGGGACTTCCCCAAACACGTGGCCGGGCGTGCCTACGGCGTGGTGGTGCACGGCGATGTGGCGGGAATGGAAGTGCACCGCCGAAACCTGTGTGTCTGGCTCGAGTGGATGGGCTTGATCGACTCTGGCGCGGCGTCAAAGCTCGATCGATACGTCGGTTACTACGAGCCTTACTACAACAGCCATGGGGCACTGGACAAAGACCAGAACTTGCAAGAAGAAGCGCGCAACGTAGCCCGCAGCGTGGTAGCCGCAGTGAAGCAATTGCGCGACGGCAAACTGGCCCAGCCCGATCAAAAAATCAAGTGGCCTCGGCCCAAGTGAGGCACAAAGTAAACCACCAAGTGAAGCGTCAAGTGAGGCATCACGCTGCGGGCGGCTGAACGGGATTGGGCCGCTGCGCTTCGTAGCGGCGCATCAACGGCGTGACAGAAATTCCGTGCACCACCACCGACACCGCAATGACAAGCAAAGTCACCGCCGTGAGCGTGCTGGCCAGCTCGGTCGGCAGGCCGCGATTCACGGCAAAGGCGAGGTAATAAATCGAGCCAATGCCGCGTATCCCGAACCAACCGATCAAGCGGCGCTGACTGGTCGATGTGCGTGCACCCCACAGCGCCGCCGCCACCGACACCGGCCTGATGACCAAGAGCAACAGCGCCACAAATCCGATCACCGACCACGACACGCGCTGCCATTCCACGCTCCACAAAGCCACGCCCAACACCACCACCGCCACGGCTTCGCCAGTGCGGTCTAGCTGCTCATTGAAGCTGAGCACGGCGTGAGCCATGTAGGCCGATGAATGGGTCGGGTGGGTGGCCAGCTTTTCCTCCAACACGGCGCTGTCTGGCGACAAGGCAGGCAGCCTGGGCACCGGTGCTGAAGGCGCAGCAGCGGTGGCCATTCGCTCAATGCGGCGCAGTGCGGCACCGGCGGCAAACACTGCCAAGAAGCCGTATGCGCTGATCTGCAGCGCCAGGCCATACGACAGCGCAATCAAACCCAGGGCCAGAAAATTGTCCAGGCCCAGCGCCTCGTGATGCGTGCGGCGCAGGTACAACACCAACCGACTGACAGCGCTGCCAAGCGCAGCCCCAACCAGCACGGCCGCACCAATGGCCCATAGCACATCGACGCTGAACCAGCGCCAGAAAAAGTCGACTGAGCCGACAGCGGCGGTTGAGGGGTTGTGCAAACCCAGCAGGCCCAAACCCAGCATCACCATCGGAAACGCGGTGCCGTCGTTCAGGCCGCCCTCGCCCGTCAAAGCAAACCGCAAACGGTCACGGTCTTCAGGGTTGGACAACTGAACATCAGACGCCAGCACCGGATCGGTGGGCGCCAAAATTCCGCCCAGCAACACCGCAGCGCCCAGTGACAAACCCAGCCACCACACGCCCGCTGCGGCGATGCCGGCCACGGTGATCAGCATTCCAATGAGGGCCAAGCGTATCGGTGCCATCCAGCGCCTGTCGTTCAAGCCAGCCGACAACTTCAGGCCCGAGGTGAACAGCGAGATCAACACCACGACTTCGGCCAGAACTTCCAGCCACTTCGACGCAAGCGCGGCGTTCACTGACGCCCAGCCCAACCACATCGGGCTGATGGCCACGCCCACTGCCAAATAAAGCATGGCACTGCTGAACGGCTGGCGCGCCAGCAGCGTGCTGCCCAGGCTCATCAACAACAACAAGCTGCCAGCCAAGGTGAACCAAACGGCGATGTCCATGGGCTGGTTTCGTGAAAACGGGGTGTGAACGAGAATAAAAAAAGGGACGCTTGCTAGCGTCCCGTTTGTTCAGAGCACGGCTTGGAAACCGGCGGGCCGAATCACAAAAGCGATGTTGGCGCGCGCAGGGTGTCTTGGCGAACGTTGTCGTCCACGGCCGGGTCGCGCTGGGGACGCTCATCAATCTGTGTGCCGTAAAACGCGTTCACCCCGTGCGCCCAAGTCGCGTCGGCCATCTCGGGCCATTTGTCTTTGTCAAAGCCGGGTGCGTTTTCCATGGCGTCTTTTTTCACGTCCAAGGTGAAGCGCTTGTTGACAGTGTCGAGCTTCAGGGCCGCCCAAGGCACGGCGAACAATTTGTCGCCCATGCCCAAAATGCCGCCGAAGGACAGCACAGCGTAGGCGACTTTGCCGGTGGCCATGTCGATCATGAATTCTTTGATGTCGCCCAGGTCTTCATCGACAGTGTTGTAAACGTCGTTGCCCAGCAGCGTGTCAGCGCCCATCAGCTGCGGGCCAGGCCCGTTGCTGTCGTCGTTGTACATGCCAAATTTGTCGCGTGTGACGTAGTTGGATTCCATGTTGTTTCCTTTGAAAGTTTGCTTGTGTCGGGAGCCACCGATCAGATGTTTCGACCTGCCCGATTTGCAAAAACTGCTTGGTGCAATGGGTCACAAAGTACCCACTGACCATGAGGTCGCGGCTCTGTCGAAAATGTAGCCACCGCACGCCGCCAAGCTTGTAGGAGTGATGCTGCTGTCGGTGTCGGCAAAGTGCGCAGAGGCTGCACAGACCGCACAAGCCCCGGCGCTGCGTGACGCACAGCATCGTTCGCTTCCACCAGCCACACCACACAGCCTGAGCTGGAACAGATCGGCTGGTTCGAAGCCGGGACTGACGCAGGGTTGCGCAAAGACGAAGGCTTACGTCCCTGCGCTGCCTGCAGGTTTGCTCAACGAGCCTCAGAAAGGAAACGGTAGCCGACGCCGGTTTCAGTCAAAAAATGTGCGGGCTGGGCTGGGTCAATTTCCAACTTCTTGCGCAAGTGGCCCATGTAAATGCGCAGGTAATGGCTGCGGTCTGCATGCCCTGGGCCCCACACATCACGCAGCAGTTGCTTGTGCGTGAGCACCTGCCCGTCATGGCCCACCAAAGCGGCCATCAATTTGTATTCCACCGGCGTCAAGTGAATGTGTTGACCGCTGCGGCGCACGCTTCTTTTTGCGAAGTCGATCTCGCACTCGCCGAACGACAGCACGCTTTGCGCTTGCGCGCCGCCGCTGTGGCGGCGCAGGGCTGCGCGCACGCGGGCCATCAACTCGCCAACAGAAAAGGGTTTAACGAGGTAGTCATCGGCACCTGCATCCAGCGCATCGATCTTGTCGGTCTCGTCTACGCGGGCCGACAGCACGATCACTGGCAAGGTGGTCCAGCCGCGAAGCTCGCGAATGAAGTCCACACCGTCGCCGTCGGGCAAACCGAGATCGAGCACCACCAGGTCGGGCTTGCGCGTGGCGGCGTCCGTCAAACCGCGCTGCAGGGTGTCGCACTCAAAAACCTGGTGACCTGCGGCTTCAAGTTCGCGCCGCACAAACCGGCGTATCGCCGGGTCGTCCTCAATCAACAAAATGCGTGCGGGTGTGTCCATTCAGCTCATGCCGCCACAGCAAGTGCTTCGGCACCGCCGCCTGACTCGATCACCCCGGGTGCTTCGCGGTAAGGCAGCGTGAAGCGAAACACCGCACCGAGGTCTGGCGCGGTGCGATTGAATGCGGTGATGTGGCCTCCGTGCGCTTCAACAATGGCGCGGCATATCGCCAAACCCAAGCCGACGCCTGGCGTGCTCGATTCCTTGTCACCACGGCTGAACTTGCGGAACAAGTCTTCGCTGTTGGTGCCGGGCAGGCCGGCTCCTGCATCGATCACTTCAATGCGAATGTTCGGGCCCAAGCGCTCGGCATGCAAGGTGATGGGCGTGCCGCGCGGTGTGTACTTCGCCGCGTTCTCGAACAGGTTGACGAGCACACGTTCCAGCAGCACCCCGTCGGCATACAGCAGCGGCAAATCGGCAGGCAATTCGACGCGAATCGGGTGGCCTTCCAATGCCGCGGAGATGGAGCGAATGGCACTGCCCGCCAGCTCTTCGAGCGACTGCCAGTCGCGCTTCAGCGTGACGGTTCCTGCCTGCAGGCGGGCCATGTCCAGCAGGTTGCTGACGAGTTGCGTGGTGCGCAGCGCCTGCTGCGTGATGGCCTGTGCTTCAGCGTGTTGCGGCGAGCCGGTGCGCGCCAGCGCCATCGCCAACGTTTCTGACATGCCCACCAGCGCCGTCAAGGGCGTGCGCAGGTCGTGAGACAAGGCGGCCAGCAGCGAGTTGCGCAGCCGCTCGGTTTCCATCGACACCAAGGTGTCTTGCGCGACGGTCACGAAGTGAACCCGCTCCACCGCAATGGCAATGAGTGCGGCGTAGGTGTCGAGCAACTGACGCTGTTCTGGAATCATCAACAGCCGCGGGTTGGCGGGCTCCACCACGATCACGCCGCGCGTGCGCATGGGCGCTTTCAGCGGCACGTAAAGCGCGCGGCTGGCTGGCAGGGTGTCGGTGCCCGCACCGGCCGCCTCAGTGTGGTCGTAAGCCCATTGCGCCAGCGCCATGTCCACGTCGGGCGTGCTGCCGGTGCTGGGTGAGGCGTTCTCCAAATGATCGTGCTCGTTCGGGAACAACACCGAGGCTTTGGCCCGAAAGGCCTGCTCCACGTACTTGTCGCTGATCTCGGCAATTTGTTCTTGTGTGAGCACCAAACCCAGTTCGCGCGCCATCTCGTACAAGCTGCGGGCGCGGTCTTCGCGGTAGCGCGCCACGCGCGCTTGGTAGCGCAGCGACGCGGTGAGCTGGCCCACCACCAATCCCACCGTGATCATCACCGCGAAGGTGATGAGGTACTGCACATCGCTGACGGCAAAACTGAAGCGCGGTGGCACAAAAAAGAAGTCGAATGCAGCCACGTTCAGCACAGCCGCCACCAGCGCCGGACGCCTGCCTAACTTCACCGCCACCGCCACCACCGCCAGCAAGAACAGCATGACGATGTTGGCCAAATCGAGGAAAGGCAACAGCGGCGTGGCCAACAACGCCACCCCGGCGCTGGATGCGGCGGCGGCCAACAAACCGGGCCAGCGGTTGCGCGCATTGCTGCCTTCGCCTTCGCGCTGCACGCCGGCGGCTGAGGGCGGCGGCGATGTGGAGTCGCGCGGCACCACCATCAATTCGATCTCAGGCGCGAGCTCGGCCACTCGCTCGGCGAAGTGGCGGCCACGCGGCAACCAGCGCAGCTTCCACCACGGGCGAGGCTGCGTGTCGCGCCCCGCCACCACCGTGCCCAAATTGTGTTCGCGGGCATAGGCAACCATGGCTTGTGGCGCGCTTTGCGCCGTCAGTGTGGCGCTGGTTGCACCCAGCGCTTCGGCCAACTTCAGGCTGCGCAAAATGTCACGTCGCCTAGCTTCGGGCAGACGCTGCAGAGCGGGCGTTTCCACATACACCGCATGCCAGGGCGCGTTGCTGCGCGCGGCGCGGCGGCTGGCGGCACGCAGCAGTTTGTCCACGCCCGGCTCGCTGCCCACGCAGGCGAGCAAGGCGTCGCTGACTTGCCACACCTCGCGCTGATCGCGGCCCACTTGCTCGCGCCGGTAGCTGCGCACGTCGTCGTCCACGCGGTCCGCGGTGCGGCGCAGTGCGAGTTCGCGCAGCGCCATCAAGTTGCCTTTGCGGAAGAAGTTTTGCACCGCCGAGGCGGCTTGCTCGGGCATGTAGACCTTGCCCTCTTTCAAGCGGCGCAGCAAGTCGTCGGTGGGCAAATCGACCAGCACCACTTCGTCGGCGGTGTCGAACACATGGTCGGGCACGGTTTCCCACACGCGTATGCCGGTGATGCCGCCCACCACGTTGTTCAGGCTTTCGATGTGCTGCACGTTCACGGTGGTGAGCACGTCAATGCCGCCGTCCAGCATTTCTTCTATGTCTTGCCAGCGCTTGGGGTGGCGGCTGCCTGCGGCGTTGCTGTGTGCCAGCTCATCGACCAGCAGAATTTTTGGTTTGCGTGCCAGCGCGCCATCCAGGTCAAATTCTTTCAGGCTTTTTCCGCGATACGGCACGTCCCGCAAAGGCAGCTGTTC
>JANPNT010000056.1:0-2112 GCA_031427655.1 Burkholderiales bacterium | reverse complement strand
CCAACGCTTCTGCCAACCTGGGAGCAAATTCTTGCCTGGTTCTCGAGCTCAAACTATCAATCGGCGCATTTGCCAGACTTTGAGCTGTATGAAGCCAACGCGAACCCGCTCGTCCCTCCTCCCGGAATTGAAGTCTGGGTCGGAGTCGTGCCTCGTAGGCAAACGTGACGCCTAACCCTTCCATCGAGGGGATGCCCAAAAGGCTGCGCCTTTTGTGCACCCCTCATGTCAAACGTTAGCCATATGCTCTTGGCCTCGGTAACCACGCAGCCGCTTGGCTCATATTTTGAAGCCTGTCCGTTCTTGCCAACACGCGGCCGCTCAGTGGCGGTGCGGGCTCTATCGCCGTCGCCAAGAATGTTGGCCACGGCAAAGGCTCTGGCAATCGGTGGCCGCAGTCGGGCAGTTGTGTTTCCTGCGGAGCTTCAGCAACACTCGTGCCAAACTCCGCTTCATGCTCGCTGTTCACCAAGGTTCATCGCGTTGGCATATGGCTAACCCTTCCATCGAGGGGATGCCCAAAAGGCTGCGCCTTTTGTGCACCCCTCATGTCAAACGTTAGAGCGCATCAGTGCTTCCTTGTCCCGAAACACTCAACACTTTGCGCCTTCGCCTGCGCTGCCCAGTCGCGTCCGACGCAAGCTCAATCTTTCAGTCGTACACGCAAGACTTGGAAGTCTGCCGGTTCATGGTCTGGAGGCCTCACGCCTTGGAATCGGTTACCCAAGAGTTCATCGCATCGTGCGTCGAGGATTGGAAGACTGGAAGCCGTCTACCGTATGTCATCACCGAGCTTCACTCCAACGTCGCCATCGGAATGCTTGAGGCTCGCATGCAAGGAAACACGGTGGACATCGGGTACGTTCTGGCGCGTTCGCATTGGGGCAAAGGCTTCATGCCGGAGGCAATTCAAGCACTCACTGGCTTAGCACTGCAGAATTCAAACGTCTTTCGAGTTCAGGCCACCTGCGACACCGAGAACATTCCGTCTCAACGTGCCCTTGAGAAATCAGGCTTCAGCCGCGAAGGCCGCCTTGAGCGGTACACGGTTCATCCAAACATCTCGTCTGAACCCAGGGCTTGCTTCATGTACGCCAAATGCCGCTAAGGCGAGAATGCGCTCTAACCCTTCCATCGAGGGGATGCCTAAAAGGCTGCGCCTTTTAGTCACCCCTCATGTCAAACGTTAGGCCGCTCAATCACGATATGACAACCAACCCGTCCACAGACAATGCGAATGTGATCGCACCCGCTCCCGTCCTGTACGGTTCGGCATTCGTTGCCGGGCTTGCAGTTGAGTATGTTGCACCAACCCATTTGCTGCCGTTTCCAATCAGTGCATGGCTCGCAGCCGCATTCATTGCAATCGCCGTTGCAATTGTTGTGTCCGCGTTCCAAGCGCTCGCTCAAGCGAACACAGCTTTCGATGCACGCAAGGCCACCACCAAGATTGTCACAACTGGAGCATTCCGCATCAGTCGGAACCCCACGTACTTGTCCCTTGCGCTCTTACTCATCGGCATCGCGTTCGCCATGTCGTCGCTTTGGGTGCTGGCGTCGGTCATTCCGGCCGTCGCGGCCACGCAGTGGGGTGTAATCCTTCGAGAAGAGCGCTACCTCAAAGCAAAGTTCGGTGAGGACTACAGTAGCTATGCATCAAGGGTACGGCGGTGGCTGTGACGTGAGTGACCGGGCTGATAGGTGACGCAGCGGCCTAACCCTTCCATCGAGGGGATGCCCAAAAGGCTGCGCCTTTTGTGCACCCCTCATGTCAAACGTTAGGCGTCGTGGAAGCACTGGGTAGCGAAGTGAATGCAAGTCGAAATGCGGTCGCCGCATCAAAAGACCCTGAATTCGCTAGCCCGCTCGTGCTCGGGCGTTCGTTCTCAACACGTACCACCGCAGTGCTTCGGGCAAAGCCAAGGGAATGCGAAGTCAGCGCCTGCGCTGAGGCGCGGCCGAGAATAAATGTTGGTCAGTCAGTTGGGCCGCAGCCCCCACGGGTAGGTACCGTTCGTAGTCCTCGCAGGAGTTCGCTTGCCGTCCAAGGAGGTCTGGGGCTACAGTGCAGCATGTATCAGTCTCTGTTTTCGCAGGGCGCGACGCCTAACC
>JANPNT010000055.1:0-6060 GCA_031427655.1 Burkholderiales bacterium | reverse complement strand
TGGCCTGCTGCTCGCTGCCGTTGAACGCATGCGCGATGCCGCCGCGAACTTTGACAAGCCGCAAATGCTTGAGCAAGGTGTCGGCCGAGCGGCGCACGTGCAAGATGACGGGCAGGTCGAATTCACGGGCCAGTTTGAGCTGTGCCGCGTAGAAGATTTCTTGACGCGCGCGGTTCAACCCCGGCACAAAGTGATCCAGGCCGATTTCGCCCACGGCCACCAAATGTGGGTCGTTGCGATGCGCCTGCAGTTGTTCTCGCAGATGCAGTAAATCGGCTTCCACCGCACGGTCAACACAAAGCGGGTGGATGCCCAGCGCGTAAGCAAAACCGTGCGCATGGGCCAGCTCTCGAACGGTGTTGAAGTTGGCCTTTTCAACGGCAGGCAACACCACTTGTTGCACATCCGCGGCCCGTGCGCGGGCCACCACGCCGCTGCGGTCAGCGTCAAACTCAGGGGCGTCGAGATGGCAGTGGGTGTCGGTCCAAATCATGACGGCATGATGCCCTGCGCAACCCCGTGTTTGTGCGCAGAATTCTGCTGCGTGTTAGTGTTGAATCACTTGCCGTCTGCGTTGACGGTCGCCACCGGTGCAGCCATGAAAAAAGCTCCGCTCTACAGCAGCTCACGACCGTCTGCACGGGTCCCAGCAAACGCCACCGAAGCCACTGCTGTCAACCCGATGGAACCCGGCGTGCGGCCATCTGCCAACGGCGGCTTTTTCTCGCGCTTGAAAGCCGCTGCCCTGCGGCGCACCGGCCCGATCTGGGCCTTGGGCGGGGCGCTGCTGGTGGCCGCCGGCATGTTGCTGCAACAAGGCATGACCGCTTCGCGCACCGAGTTGACGCAAGACGATATCGACGAGGCAGTTCGCACCACATTGGAAAAAGAGGTGCTGCCATCACCCTTCGCGCGCGCCTACGAGGCCATTGCAGGTTCGGTGGTGCGGGTGGTGGGCCTGGACGACGAGAAAGCGCCCACCGAAAAACAAGACTCCACCGAGATCGACCCGTCTGACCACCGCCGCTCTACCGGCAGTGGCGTGGTCATCATCGACAACGGCACCATTCTTACCAACTTGCATGTGGTCACCGGTGCCAAACGCATTCGCGTGACCTTTGCCAACGGCCATGAATCGGACGCCGTCCTCATCAACGCACAGCCCGAAAACGACCTGGCGGTGCTGCGCGCCAAAAGCATTCCCGACGACCTGGAAGCCGCCACCATGCGCAGCAGCACCGATTTGCGCCCGGGCGATCAGGTGTTGGCAGTGGGCTTTCCGTTTGGCATTGGCCCGTCGGCATCGGGCGGCGTGGTGTCGGGCTTGAAGCGACAGTTCCGATCGCCCGAAGGCAAGCAGCGCATGAGCAACCTCATCCAGTTCGACGCGGCTGCCAACCCCGGAAATTCGGGCGGCCCCTTGGTCACCATGGACGGCGAAGTGGTCGGCATCGTCACCGCCATCCTGAACCCCGGCGATGCGGGCACCTTCATTGGCATTGCTTTTGCGGTGCCCATCGAGAACGCAGCATCGGCGGTGGGAATGCCGCCGTTTTGAAACTCTTCATCTGAATCCACCATGAACTCAAACAACGACACCACCGCCACCCTGATGGAGCGCATCCTTTACGAAGTGAAGCGCGTGGTGGTGGGGCAAGACCAATTTCTGGAACGCGTGATGGTGGCGCTGCTCGCGCAGGGCCATTTGCTGGTGGAAGGTGTGCCGGGTTTGGCCAAAACCATCACAATCAAAACCCTGGCCACCACGCTGCGCGGCAGCTTCAAGCGCATTCAATTCACGCCCGATCTGGTGCCGGCCGATTTGATCGGCACGCGCATTTGGAACCAGCGCACCGGCGAATTCAGCACCTCGCTGGGCCCGGTGTTTGCCAATTTGTTGCTGGCCGATGAGATCAACCGCGCGCCCGCCTAGGTGCAATGCGCGCTGCTGGAAGTGATGCAAGAACGCCAAGTGACCATCGCCGGTGAAACACACAAAGTGCCCTCGCCCTTCTTGGTGATGGCCACGCAAAATCCGATCGAGACCGAAGGCACTTACGCGTTGCCTGAAGCACAAGTTGACCGCTTCATGATGAAGGTGCTGGTGGGCTACCCCACCGAGGAACAAGAGTTTGTGATCGTTGAGCGCGTGACTGGTGAGCCCACCACCGTGAGCGCCGTGGCCACCGCCGAACAACTGGCGCAACTGCAACATGAGTGCCGCCAAATCTATGTCGACCCGTCGCTGATTCAATACGCGGTGAAGCTGGTGGCCACCACGCGCGAGCCCGCCCAACACGGCCTGCCCGACCTGGCCAAATACCTGAGTTTTGGTGCCAGCCCGCGCGCCACCATCGGCCTGATTGAAGCCAGTCGCGCCATGGCCATGCTGCGCGGTCGCACCTATGTGCTGCTCGAAGACGTGGTCGATTTGGTGCCCGACGTGCTGCGCCACCGCTTGGTGTTGAGCTACGAAGCCTTGGCCGACGGCTTGACGGCAGATGCGCTGGTTCAACGCATCGTCGCCAAAGTTTCCAAGCCGGACAAACCGATGGCGCACAGCGCTGAGGGCCGCCCGAATGTGTGAAAAAGCAAATGGCTGACAGCGCAGCCTCGGTCACGCAAACCGCCAGCGCCGACGCGTTGCTGCGCCGCTTGGAGTGGACAGTGCTGCGCCGCCTGGACGGCCTGCTGCAAGGCGACTACCGCACGCTGATGCGCGGCGCCGGGTTGGACCTGGCCGACCTGCGTGAATATCAACATTCCGACGACGTGCGCCACATCGACTGGAACGTCACCGCGCGCTTGAACCAACCGCATGTGCGCCAGTTCACCGAAGACCGAGAACTGACCGCGTGGTTTTTGCTCGACCTCAGCGGCAGTGTTGACTTCGGCTCGCTGCAGCGCAGCAAGCGCGCCGTGTCCACTGACTTTGTGGCCGTGCTGTCGCGCCTGCTCACGCGCCACGGCAACCGGGTGGGCGCGCTGCTGTACGGCAACACAGTGGACGCGGTGTTGCCCGCCGGCGGTGGTCGCAGCCATGTGCTGAACCTGCTCAAACGCATGCAAGATTTCAAGCCTCCAAAGGCCACATCGAGTACGCAACTTGCCGGCTTGCTGCAGGCCGCGCAGCAAATTATTCCGCGCCGCTCGATGGTGTTTGTGGTGTCTGACTTCATCAGCGCGCCGGGTTGGTCGGACGCCATGGCGCGCTTATCGCAAAAACACGAGGTGCTGGCCGTGCGTTTGTTCGACCCGACCGAGATGGACCTGCCTGATGTCGGCTGGATGACCATGCAAGACGCCGAGACCGGCGAGCAGGTGCTGGTCGACACCGCAGACGCCGACTTCCGCGAACGCTACAAGGCCTTGGCCGAAGACGCCGAAACTACTCTGCGCAGCGCCTTGGCCCGCGCGGGCGTGGACACGCTGGAGTTGTCCACCGACGACGACTTGGTGACCGCGCTGATGCGCTTCACCGACATGCGGCGCGCCCGCAGCCGCTTGTCAGGCGGAGGCACCGCAAACGCGACGCGGCACTTGCCAGCAGGCACGCGCGCCCACCTTTCGAGCAGCCCAGGAGCCACCGCATGAGCGCGATGAATTTCATCTGGCCGCAGTTGTTGTGGCTGCTGTTGGCCGTGCCTTTGTTGGTGCTTTCATATTTGTGGCTGCTGCGCCGGAAAAAAAAGGTGACGCTGCGTTTTGCCAGCGTGGCGTTAGTCAAGCAAGCCATGGGCAAAGGCCCGGGTTGGCGCAGGCATGTGCCACCTGCCCTGCTGCTGACGGCCATCACCGTGCTGTTGGTGGCGGCTGCGCGGCCCATCGCCATAATCAAATTGCCGAGCCAGCAAGAGACGATCATCTTGGCGATGGATGTGTCGGGCAGCATGCGCGCGACCGATGTGTTGCCCACCCGCATGGTGGCCGCACAAGAGGCAGCCAAAGCCTTCATCAAAGACCTGCCGCGCAATGTGCGCATAGGCGTGGTGTCATTCGCGGGCACGGCTGCAGTGGTGCAGCCGCCCACTCACAGCCGCGAAGACGTGGTGGCTGCAATCGACCGTTTTCAGCTGCAACGCGGCACCGCCATTGGCAGCGGCATGGTGCTGTCGCTGGCCACTTTGTTTCCCGATGCGGGCATTGATTTGTCGCAGATCACGGGAGCGCGCGCGATGCCCGGCGAGAAGTTGGGCAAGGCCGACAAAGCCAAGCTTGACGTCGCCCCGGTGCCGCCCGGCAGCTACAGCTCCGGCGCCATTATTTTGCTGACCGACGGCCAACGCACGACCGGCCCCGACCCCATGGAAGCCGCCAAGATGGCCGCCGACCGGGGCGTGAAGGTCTACTCGGTGGGCATCGGCACCAAAGACGGCGAAACAATAGGCTTCGAAGGCTGGAGCATGCGCGTGCGCCTGGACGAAGAAACGCTGAAGAACATCAGCAACATGACCCGAGCAGAGTACTTTTACGCAGGCACTGCCGACGACCTGAAAAAGGTTTATCAAAGCCTCAGCACGAGGCTGGTGGTGGAGAAAAAAGAAACCGAAGTCAGCGGCCTGTTCGCCGCGTTGGGCGCGCTGCTGGTGGTACTGGCGGCAGGCTTGTCGGTAGCCTGGTTTGGCAGAGTGGCTTAGGAAGACAAGCGAGTCGCTTCGTCAATCAGCCCTGCGGTTGGGCAAATCTGCGAAGCCCAACGCCGAGCGCCTTGTGGCCACCAGCGGCACCGCCACCGTCGAACACACCCCCGTGCTCAAGTATTCGGCGGCGATGGCTGTCACGCCCTCAGTTGCTGTGCCCAACTCACCTTTGAAGTCGTCTATGGCCACGCAGGTGGGCGCGATGCCGTTGTAGTAGCGGCCCTGTCCCGCGCCGTTGAATGTCTCGAAGTTCACCGCGCTGAAGGTGCTGCCGCAGTGATCGACCGGATAAAAGCCAAACGGTTTGCCGCAGGTGGCAGCGCCGACGGTGATCACGTTCACGTAGGGCTTCAGTCCGTTCACGAGCAGCTCGCTCGCTGAGCAGGTGCGCGAGCCCGTCAGCACCACCACACGGTTGAACGTGGGTGCGGGCGCAGTGGCGAGTCGAAAGGTCGAGTTGGCCGCTTGATTGCGCGCATTGCGGTTGAGCTGTGTGAACACTTGGCCTGCGGCCGTGTCGCCCGCCACCAACGAGGCCAGCAAGTTGGAGGTGCTCAGCAAGCCGCCGCCGTTGTAGCGCAGATCAATGATGAGTTCGGTGGCGCGTTGCGCACGGAAGTTGGCGAACACTGCTGTCAACGGCGCTTCAGCCTGCGAAATGAAGTCTTTCAAGACCACATAGCCCGCTTTGCTGCCATTGGGCAGCGTCAGCACCTGGCTGGCTGACACGGGTGTCAAGTCGAAGCTGGCGGCCGTCAGCGTGACGGCGCGAGGGCCTGTGCCGCTGTCAATTTGCAGCGTCAAACTGTCGCCAACAGCAGCGGGCGTGAGCACGGAAAAGTCTTTGCTCGACATCAACTCGGCGGCGCTGCGCATGTTGGCGGAGACAATGATGTCGCCGCGTTTCAAGCCCGCCGTGGCGGCCGGCGACTTGGGCTCCACGTAGCGCATGCGCAGCGGCAGCACAGCTTCCAAGCCATTCACGAAAACACCGTAACTCATGGTCTTGCCCGCGCCAAAGAACTGGCTGTAGGCGGCGGTGGGCGTGATGTAGCTCCATTTGTCTTTGGGCACCACCGCGTCGCCGGTGAACAGCAAGGCGTCGTAGTAACTCTGCAGCGTGCTGTAGCCGGCAGGGTCAGGGTTGGGCGACGTGCCCGTCCAAAAGTACTGGTCGGCCATGTAGGCGCGCAGCCAGTCTTTTTGGCTGGCCACGTCGCAGCCAGGGGTGTCTGTAGACGTCGGCGGACTGGCCAAATCGCCACCGCCACCGCCACCGCCACCGCCACCGCAAGCCGTCAAGGCCAGGCCACAAGCCAGAACAACAACGGTTTTGAAACGCTTTTTTGACTGACTGAAAGACACGTGATGACCCCGGTGACTGCGCTGCGTTCTACCTTAGCAGCAAGGACGAGCAACC
>JANPNT010000054.1:0-2935 GCA_031427655.1 Burkholderiales bacterium | reverse complement strand
AAATCTCTGAGCTCGCCAGACACCTTGTCGGCAAAGAGCGGAGGTGCTTCGCCGGGATGCTCTCGAGCGTGCGCGGCGGCCCGCACAAATGCGGCTTCGCGTGCGGCCGAACCCGGCCCCAGCAGCAGCGGGCGGTCGTCGGGCAGCAGCAAAACCTTGCTGGCGACCAGGGCCCCGTGCGCCTGACCGTGGGCGTGCAAGGCTTCCAGGGCGCTGAGCAAATGGTTGAGCACCGCGCGCACCGACGGCTCATCGGGCGGACGCGGCATCGACGCGCGCAACGCGGTCAGGCCGGTGGCTGTGTAAAACGGCATGACGCGATAAGCCGTGCCGCCCGACTCGAACAGGCCGCGCACGGCCATCAAGGAAGGGTGGTCGCAGCGCGCCAGCATGCGCGCTTCCTCTACAAAGGCGCGCAAGCCGCGCTCCACTGCAGGCTCTAGCTGCACGTGGGTGGGTGAACCGGCAGAGGCATGCCGCGCCGCGCCGCGGGCCAGGCGAAATTCTTTGATGGCGACGTCGACGCCCAAGGTGGTGTCTTGCGCCATGTAAACAGCCGTGCAGGGGCCTTGCGCAATCAGACGCCGCAGTTCGAACGACCCCACGCGACTGCCCACTTCCAACGGCGGCGGAACTCCAAGAGAAGAGGCAACAGGCACTTCGGCGGGTTCGGTCATGTTTTGATTTCAATTCGCCGCATTGACAGGCCGCTGCATTGAGCTTCGAGCCTGGGCTGCAAACGTCGATTACGGACATCGGCTGCTGACAGGGCCACCACCACCAGCCACCACCACACAATCTGGCTAATTTAACCGCTGTTGAGGGGCTCGTTAACTCAAGCGGCGGTCAAGCCGCGCGTCTGCTGGTGCACTGAGGGTGCTTGGCCCAGCGCTTGTTTTGACATTGCATTTGCATGCAGCGCTCCAGCGCGAAATTGGTGCGTGCGCCACAGGCACCCAGCGGCGTGATCGCTTTAGCGGCCGCGACGGGTTGAGCGCGTTGCATGTGAGGCGCTTTTCGCGGCGCGTTTTTTGACATCGGCCGAGCCGGCTTTGTGTCTACTGCCTGCACCGCCGCCTTTACCGCAGCATGTGGCCCGGCCGCCGCAGCGTCGCGAGCGTCGGTCAACAGGGCTGAGGTGGGCGGCAAGGCGTCTGATGCGGCCGACGCAGGCGCAGTCGGTTCGGATGTGTTTTGGTCCATCTCGGCCCGGTTGCGAAGCACTGGCGCAGCGCCGGCGCCTGACCGCTGCGACGCTGCTGGTACAGCCGAAAGTGCGTTCGCAGCTGCGTCCGCCGGTGCATTTATCGGCGCAGTTTGCAAGCTGCGGTCGAAATCGATGGGTGGCATGCGGTTCCACGCGCCCATCACGTAACTCATGACTGCCAACACCGCCACGCCCAGCAGTGCGATCAGACCCACCCACATCGGGATGTGCCAGCGCTCAGGTATGAATGGTCGCGGTGCCAACCCCCGCCCGATGGCACTTGCAGGCGCGGACAACCAAGGGTCTAACGTGGGTTCAGGCGCGCGGGGGATGTCGGTACTGAGCGCCGTATCGACTGCCGTCACCGGGCCTGTCGCTGGCACATGCTCAGCAAACAAGCGGCTTGGCAGCGGCAACGCCGCCGTTTCGGGCGGTGCAACGGCGGCAATTTGTGCTGGTGGTGCTGGCGGTGCTGTCTGGTGCGGGTGCGGGGGCGAGGATGCCGAGGCAGAACCAAACGTCAGCGTGGCAGCGCCGGGCACCAGGCTGCCGCTGGCGGGCTTCCCGCTGATACAGAACCTGAGCACGGCAGCCAATGCGCGCATGTCGTCGGCTACCGCCTCGACCGGTGCCGCGTTGGTGGCGGGCTCGTGGTCAGGCACCGCGCCTGAAGCTGCGGCGCGAAGCAATTGAGGGTCGGGCTCACCTGGCGCCGAGGCCGCCCCGCCCAGCCCGAAGTCGGCCAGCAATGACTCCACCAAGTCGCTGCGCACACGGTGGCTGGCCGACCCGGCGCCAAAAAGCAAGGGCCGGTCATCGGCCAGCAACATGATGTTCTCCGGGCTGACGCCGCCGTGCGCATGGCCGGTGTCGTGCATGGCTTGCAAAGCCCCCAGCAAATCGGAACGCCAGGCGCGCAGGGTGGCATCGTCAGGCGCGCGACCCAAACCCGTGCGCACATGCACCAAGCTCAAGCCTTTGTAAAACGGCATCACTCGGTAGGCGGTGCCGTTGGCATCGAGCAGCGCCTCGACCCGCACCAGGGAAGGGTGATGGCAGTCCGCCAGCATGCGCGCCTCCGCCATGAAGGCTTGCAGACCGCGCTGCACCAAGGGGTCGGTGGGCTCGGTGGGCTGGTTAGGCGAGGCGCCCACGCGGCGCGCCGATGCGAACTCTTTGATGGCCACCGGCATGCCGCGCGTCAGGTCCCGGGCCAAATACACAAAGGAGCGGGGTCCACGGGCAATGACGGCCTCAATCTCAAACGAGGCAATGCGTGAGCCTGTGGGCAACGCGTCGACGATGGCAACGGGGCGTGAAGTCAACAAGGAAGAAGCGGGTCAAGCCCGCGCGCAAAGTTCAAACGGGGGTGTGAGTGTAGGCAAGCTATCGGGCCTTTCATTCGGTGCAACACGAGCCCTGTATCAGGCTTCTTACAGACAGAAGCAATTCGCGCCGACTTAGGGATTTGCGGCCGGGCCGATCACCGCCACTCTGTAAATCTTTGAATTGATATTTGCTTATGCGCGATTTTGATGCCATGGCAAGAAATTCCTGGATCAGCGTTTCCGCATCCACGCGCGTCTTGCCCTTGATGGCAACCGTCATCATCGAGGCTGATGCCTTGCAGATCGCGCACGACTCACCCCTGAAACGCGACGCAGTCGATGCATTCGCCAGCGAGATTAAGTGTCACGTTGATGTGGTCGCCGCACAGCGGGTTGTGGC
>JANPNT010000053.1:0-3205 GCA_031427655.1 Burkholderiales bacterium | reverse complement strand
TGCGCAGCTCACCTTCCAGCACCGCGCGCATTTGCGTGGCCAGCTCCATTTCCGGCTTGTAAGCCGTCACCGCATCGCGGCCCGCTTTTTTGGCTTCACGCAACGCAAGGCCGACGCGTTTGACGATGACCTCAAAGTCGTCGCCGTTGCGGGGGCAATCGATGGTGCCTGCGGAAGCGCCGATTACCACGCGTGCGTCGTTCAGCGTGATCGGGTGCTTGACGGCTTCGATCAGCGCCAGCGCGCGCGCCCAAGTCGGTATCGACAACCTCACTGATCACCGCAAATTCGTCGCCGCTGAAGCGATACAGCGTCTCACCCGTCAAGGTCGCGCTTTGGATGCTGGAAACCACCTCCAACAGTGCCATGTCACCCATCGCATAGCCGTGCGCGTCGTTGACTTCTTTAAAACGCTCCAGGCCAAGTAGCATGACGGAAAAAACCCCGGCGCGTTTGACCAAACTGATGATTTGCTGCTCCATGGCCAACTTGTTGCCCAAGCCGGTCAGCGCGTCCATGACGATTTTTTGCGCAAGCTGATATTGCTTCACCACGCTTTCTGAGGCGTCGTTGGCCAGCACCAACAGCCCTGAACCCACCGGAAAGACGCGAATTAGTAACCACCGATTCAACGCAGTTGAGAAACCGATTCGCGTCTGTGGCTTGCGTTTCACGCTGCACAACTCAAACAGCTCAAAAAAAATTGAGCGCTTAAATTGAGGCAGAAATTCAAAGGGTGTCCGGCCTATCACCTCGTGTCTGGCCATTCCGAGGTTGCCGAGATAGACGTCATTACAAAACTGAACTGCCCAGTTTTGGTCGATGTACACGACCGCCTCGCCTGCTTCAGCGAGGAGGCTAGCTAGGTCGTTTGCGTTGACGGTTTCGATCAAAGAAGTGTGAGCAACTGGAAACATTTTTACTTTCTATTTCTTTTCGACCAAATTCAGACTCAGCGGCGATAATTAGGGATTGCAAATCGCAGTTTTCTGTGGGTTCGACTACTTTTACAGTGCTACCAATTCGTACTCATGACCGATTACCTTGCACTGACCGAACAGCTAGAACGTGTCTTCACTACCCGCCTCGCACTACGTCCCCTGGCTTTATCGGATGCTTGGCCGCTTTATCAAGCGACCCGCAATCCGGACTTCAATAAACATCTTCTCTGGGAGCAGCCCGAGAATGAGTCGCTGGTTTTAGAACGTATCGACACCATTGTTGAAACAGCGCGTCGGGGGCGTCTTGCAGCGATGTCAGCGGTCCTAAAAAATACGGGTGAATGGGTTTCGCTTTATCGATTTCAACCTTCCGTTTCTGACCCCAACGAGGTGGAAATGGGCATTTGGACCAGCGACAGGTTTTGGAACGGCCGCTTCAGTCTTGAACTCACCCGTGCGTGCGTTGATGCCGCATTCAGTCTTTCTGACGTTTCCGCGTTAGTTGGTGGGGCTTCTCCGCACAACCGTCCCTCTTGCAAGCTGCTAGAAATCTGCGGGTTGACACTCTTCAACACATGCATTCGGCACTCGGAGTCATTTCTTGAGGTGCCGGCGCAAGAATTTCGAATCACGCGACAGCAATGGCTGGAAAGGCGCTCGGAAATCACGTTTGAGCAAGTTCCTTTCGAGGACATTGCGCAAGCGGGCAAATCAAATACGGACGCTGGCTCGCAAATTGGAGTGCCTTTCGTTCGCGCCCGCGCAGCAAATCGAATCTTGCCTGCGGAACCTCACGACTCGGCTTTTGCATCAGCCTGAGTTTGCTGCTTAGGCCCGGTCGGCCCCTCAGCCAAGCGTCACCTCAAAACAAAAAGTACCTCTGCGCCAGCGGCAAGCTGGTAGCGGGTTCGCAGATCAGCAGCACGCCGTCGGCTCGCACTTCATAGGTCTGTGGGTCGACTTCGATGTGCGGCGTTGCGCTGTTGTGAACCATGTCACGCTTGCCGATCGATCGTGTGTTTTTCACGGCCTCGGAGCGGCGCTGCAGGCCGAGCTTTGCGGGCACGCCCAGGTCCAGTGAGGCCTGGGACATGAAGGTCAGGCAACTGGCGTTCATGGCGCTGCCGTAAGCGCCGAACATCGGTCGGTAGTGCACCGGCTGCGGCGTGGGGATGGACGCATTCGGGTCGCCCATGGCGGCGGCAGCGATCACGCCGCCTTTCAAAATCAGTGACGGTTTCACGCCGAAAAAAGCGGGTTTCCAGACCACCAAATCGGCGAACTTGCCGACTTCTACCGAACCGACGAGGTGACTGATGCCCTGCGTAACAGCCGGGTTGATCGTGTACTTGGCGATGTAACGTTTGACGCGAAAGTTGTCGTGGCGCGCGCTGTTCTTGTCAGTGTCACCGGCCAAGCTGCCGCGCTGCGCTTTCATCTTGTGCGCTGCCTGCCAAGTGCGGATGATGACTTCGCCCACGCGGCCCATGGCCTGGCTGTCGGACGACATCATCGAGAACACACCCATGTCGTGCAGGATGTCTTCGGCGGCAATGGTTTCGCGGCGGATTCGGCTTTCGGCAAAGGCCAAGTCTTCGGCAATGCCCGCGTCCAGGTGGTGGCACACCATCAGCATGTCGAGATGCTCGTCCACCGTGTTCACGGTGTAGGGCATGGTGGGGTTGGTGGAGCTGGGCAGCACGTTGGGCAGGCTGGCCACGCGGATGATGTCGGGCGCGTGGCCTCCGCCTGCGCCTTCGGTGTGGAAGGTGGCAATCGTGCGGCCTTTGAAGGCGTCCACTGTGCTTTCTAAAAAGCCCGATTCGTTCAGCGTGTCGGTGTGAATGGTGACCTGCACGTCAAACCGGTCGGCCACGCTCAAACAGTTGTCGATGGCCGCAGGCGTGGTGCCCCAGTCTTCATGCAGCTTCAAGCCGTATGCACCGGCTTCGATTTGTTCTTCCAGCGGGCGCGGCAAGCTGGCGTTGCCCTTGCCCATGAAGCCCAGGTTCATCGGGAAGGATTCAGCCGCCTTCAACATCGAATGGATGTGCCACGGGCCGGGCGTGCAAGTGGTCGCAAAAGTGCCCGTGGCCGGGCCGGTGCCGCCGCCGAGCATGGTGGTCACGCCGCTCATCAGCGCCTCTTCAATTTGCTGCGGGCAAATGAAGTGGATGTGGCTGTCTATGCCACCGGCAGTGACGATGCAGCCTTCACCGGCAATGATTTCGGTGCCCGGGCCAATGACGATGTCCACGCCCGAC
>JANPNT010000052.1:0-1947 GCA_031427655.1 Burkholderiales bacterium | reverse complement strand
TGCGTTAATGAAGTCGCTTGCGAAGGCGGCCTCGGCCGCAGCTTTCACTTCGGCGTCAGACGCTTCCGGTCGGCCGTAGCGGATGTTCTCCATGGCGTTGGCCGAGAAGATCACGCTGTCTTGCGGCACGATGCCGATCAGGCCGCGCAGCGCGTCGAGGCTCAAGTTTTTCACCGGCACGCCGTCGACGCTGACCTCGCCTTCGGTCACGTCGTAAAAGCGCAGCAGCAGTTGAAACACCGTGCTCTTGCCTGCGCCGCTGGGGCCCACCAGCGCCACGGTTTCACCGGCTTGGATGTTCAGCGTGAAGTGCGAAAGTGCTGCTTGCGTGGGCCGCGACGGATAGCGAAAACTCACGTTGCTCAGGGCCAGCGTGGAGCCACGTCTTGCACCTGTTGCCGCCGCCGGCAAAGACACGGGCCTGGCGGGCGACTGAATCGGCGACTCGGTGGCCAGCAACTCCATCAAGCGCTCGGTGGCCCCGGCCGCGCGCAGCAAGTCGCCGTAGACCTCGGCCAACACCGCCACGCCACTCACCAAAATGATCACGTAGACCACCGTCTGCCCCAAATGGCCGGCGGTGATTTCGCCTTTCGCCACGGCTTGCGTGCCTTGGTACAGGCCCCACAGCAACGCGCCAAAAGTGGCAGTGATGATGAAGCCCACCAGCAGCGAACGCAGCCGCGTGCGTGAAATGGCGGTGCCAAACGCGCGCTCGGTCGAATCGACAAAACGCTGGGCTTCGCGCGCTTCTTGGTTGTAGCTTTGCACCACCGGCACCGCGTTCAACACCTCGGCGGCAATGGCGCTGGAGTCGGCCACGCGGTCTTGGCTGGCTCGGCTGAGTTTGCGTATTCGGCGACCGAAATAAACGGCGGGCAGCACCACCAAAATCAAGATTCCCATCACCTGCGACATCACCACCGGGTTGGTGATGATGAGCATGGTCATCGCACCGATGCCCATCACCGCGTTGCGCAGGCCCATGCTCAAGCTGGAGCCCACCACGGTTTGCACCAGCGTGGTGTCGGTGGTCAAGCGGCTCAGCACTTCGCCGGTTTGCGTAGTCTCAAAAAATTGCGGGCTCTGTTTGACGACGTGGGCATACACCGCGCTGCGCAGGTCGGCGGTCACGCGCTCGCCCAGCCACGTCACCGCGTAAAAGCGCAGGGCCGAAAACAAACCCAAGGCCGCGCCCACGCCAAACAGCGCGAAAAAGTGTTCGCGCAAGGCCATCACGCGGGTGGCAGGGTCGGTGGCCACAATGCCTTGGTCGATCAGCGATTTCAACGCGATAGGAAACACCAAGGTGCTAACCGCTGCCATCACCAAAAACAACACCGCCAGCGCAATGCGGCCACGGTACGGGTGCAAAAACGGCAGCAAGCCGCTGAGCGAGCGCACGTTTTTTGCGGGCTCGGGTTGACCGGGTTTGGGCGTTGGCGCGGCTGCGTTCGCAGCTGCGGCAGACGTGGAAGCGAAAGTGGGTGCTGTCATTCCGTGAGTCTAATGACCCTGGTTCATTCAGAGCTGGAGTGCGCCGGCGTAGCCCGTCATCTCCAAGTAGCCACGCCCAATCACTTGCTCGTTCGCATCCCGTAGTTCGCTCAAGCCTTCCCAGTACACCGAGCCGGTGCTGCTGTTGCCGTCCAGCTCTTGGTTGTCCAGCAGCGACTTCACCTTGAAGCGACCTGCAGGGGTGTCCACTGTCCAGGCCACGGGGTAGGTGGCTTTGCCTGACGGGCTGCGCCAGGTTCGGCCCGGGGTGAAGCGCACCTCGTCGGGTTTGAAGATGATGAGCGTGCCGTCAGCACGGCGAAAACTTCCGCCTGCGTACAAAGCGCTGCCGTCAGCCCGGCGCAAGCGGAAGGCCGTGAGTGCGTCGCCGTTGTCCAGGTTCATGCCGATCCAGTCCCATCCCACGGCCTGCGGGTCGAGCACCGAGTC
>JANPNT010000051.1:0-12608 GCA_031427655.1 Burkholderiales bacterium | reverse complement strand
CATGGCCATTCGTGGCCGCCGCGCGCCAACTCTTCACCGTCGTAAATCACCGGCATGTCGAGCGAGGCCATTTGCAGCGCGGCACAAACGCGGAACTGATCTCGATCGCCCTTGAGGTGGCCCAGCATCGGGCACTTTGTTCGCTGCGGCGTCCGCACCAAATAGGTGCAGTGTCGCGGCTATGCTTGCCGCCATGCATCACACCGTTTTCGACGCGTCGGTGGTCAACACCGCATTGCGCTGGGGCTCCCTGGCGTTCTTAAAGCTCACAGGCTGGAAAATTGAAGGCGAGTTGCCCACCAGCGCGCACAAGTGCGTGTTGATCGCCGCACCGCACACCAGCAACTGGGACTTGCCCTACACGCTGATGACGGCTTTTGTGTTGAGGCTCAAACCGTATTGGTTGGGCAAGGCGTCGATCTTCAAGCCGCCGTTTGGTGGCGTGATGCGCTGGCTGGGAGGCTTGGCCGTGGAACGCTCGCAGGCCAACAACAAGGTGGCCTCGGCTGTGCAGGCGTTGAAGGCAGCTGACGGCCCGGTGCAACTCATCGTGCCGCCCGAGGGCACGCGGGGCAAAACCAGCCATTGGCGCACCGGTTTTTACTACATTGCCGCCGGGGCCAACGTGCCCATCTTGATGGCCTACATGGACTACAGCCGCAAGCGCGCTGGCTTGGGATCGGCCTTTGTGCCTACTGGCGACATTGAAGCCGACATGGTGACGATCAAGGCGTTTTATGCGCCGATCAAGGGCAAGTTCCCGCAGCACTTTGACGCCGAATGAACGAGCCCCATCAGACTTGACGCCGCCTCATTGAAAAAGCCGCCGACCCTTGCGGGGTCGGCGGCTTTTCATTTTTTGAATTGACGTCTTACTTGCTTGCCTCTTCAGCGCGATTCACCTGCTTCTTGCCTTTGCCCATTTTCTTCATGCCGACGACTTCCAGCTTGGCATCGATCACACCAGCGCGGCTTATTTTGAGTTTGGCGGCAGCAGCACTGGTCACGTCGCCCACGCGGTCTGGGGTGGACGGGCCGCGGTCGTTCACGCGAACCACGACGCTGCGTTGGGTCTTGAGGTTGGTGACCTCGACCAGGGTGCCGAAAGGCAGCGTTTTGTGAGCCATGGTCATGGCTTTCGGGTTGAAGCGCTCGCCGCTGGCGGTTTTGCGACCCTCGAACTTGCTGCCATAAAACGCAAGCTTGCCTTCGGTGGCGTCACCGGCAACGGCCTTGACGGTTTCTTTCGCAGCAGCTTTGGCAGGCGCTGCAGCGGCGGCAGGTGCTGCGGCAGGAGCGGAAGCAGATTGGGCGTACGCCAGTGAGCTGAGTGCAAACAGCGCGGCAGCGGTGCTCGCAGCCAAGAGACGCAGTGCCATGGAGAATTCCTCGGTAGTTTTTGTACGGGGCGTGTATTGGCGTGATGGCGTCGAAAAATCACGCCATTCAGTGCGACTTCACGGCCCGCAGACTGTTGAAGACCTCACCGCACCGAACTTGCGTAACGAACTTGGCTGAACAATTTGGAATGCCGATTGCGCGCAGCTTCGCAGGCACGCAAGCGTCCTGTGTCAACGTGGTGGTCCGCGGCGGGCCGTTTGGTCAGGGCGACCCTCCTGCCGGGGTCGGTCGCCAGGCTGCTGCGCAGAACTGTGTCTGACCGGCTTGTTCGAGCCTTCTTGAGACGCGTCTGCCTGTGCTGCCCGCCGCGCCTGGACTTCCTGTCGGGCCTTGGCGAGATAGCCTTCCATTGCCTCGACCGTGATGCCTTTGAGCGCGCTGAAGTTGGCTGGGGTCAGCGTGGTGTTCTCGAAATCGTGCAGCAAGGTGGCGCGGTTGCGGCGCTTTTGATCTTCCAAGGCTTGCTCAGCAGCGTCTTTGCGTTGGGTCTCGCGGGCTTCGCGCTGCGCCTGTCGTTGCGCTTCTCGTTGCGCTTCTCGTTGCGCGTCTCGTTGCGAATCTGTTGGCTTATCGGGTTGCGTGTCGCGTTGCGCGCGTGGTTGAGTTTCGCGTTGCGCACCTGTTGGCGTCTCGCGTTGCGTACCTGTTGGCGTCTCGCGTTGCGTACCTGATGGCGTCTCGCGTTGCTTGGTGCGCTGAGCTTCGCGCAGCGTGGCGCGCCGTAGCAGCAGTTCGTCCATCGCGGCTTGCTTGTGCTCGGTACTGAGTTCACCCGCCGCTGCGCCGTCGAGGTCGAAGCGCTGCGTGGCCTGCGTCAATGCCACCAAGTAACTGTGGCTGCCGGTGTAGCGGCGCAGCACCACCGACAACAACTGCTTGGTGAACAGACCGGGTGCGCGCGTTTGGATGTCGGCCTGAATGCGCAGCTTCAGCGGCTTGGCCATGCCAGTGAACAACGCGGGGAACAACTGCTTCAGCTGCGCGGAGCACGCGGCGGGCGACATGCCCGGGGCAGCGGGTGCCGCGGGCGACATGCCCGGGTCAGCGGGAGCCGCGCTGGCGGAAACCGCTGGCGGCGGCTCGGCTGAGTCACTGTCCGTCGGGGTGATCGAGTTTTCGATCTTGCTCGCGGCGGACTCGGGAACCGAATCAACAGCAGCAGCGTCAGCATGCTCAGGCAAAGCGGGGGGCACGGGCAAATCGGAAGTGGGCAGCATGAGCGGTATGGGCAATCAACAGGGTGCAAAGGTCAGGGTCGCATTTTGCCCATGCTTCGGGCCTGTGCGGACTCAGCAGCTACTTCCGTGTGGCTTTGCGTTGACGCTTGCGCCTTGTCACATCCGCGGCGGTGCCGGTTGACGTGTCGGCTCGCCCCGGGCCTTGAGACGGCGCCAAGCGCTTTGCCAAGGCATGCAAACGCTTCGCGGTCGAACCCGATAAGGCCGCGCTGGGCGTTGGCATGGCCTGCAATCTTTGGTGCTCATGCGCCTCATGAAACAGGCCCATCAACTCAATCTGACGCACCACCGCGTCACGCTGGCGCGGGTTGGTCAGGGTGCTGTTCAAACAGCCTTCGTACTGACGTGCGACGAATTCGAATGCGTCCTCACCGGCCACGCCAATTTGTTTCAGGCTGCCGTTGAGCACGGCGGTCAACAAGTGCGCATCGGCCACCATGGTGGCGTTCCAAGCCTCGGTGTCTTCGCGGAAGGCCTGGACGGCGCTGTTGATACAGCGCTCCGCCAAGGCCACTTGTGCCTGTGCGTCTGAGGCGCTCGCCGTCAATGACCACAAGAACAAATAGTTGAGCGTGGGATAGGCCAAAGGACTGGGTTCGGTGAGCGTTCCGGCGTGGGCTTGGTAAGCCTTGGCGCTGAGGGCCAAGGCCTCCACCATGTCAGCGAAGGCCGAGGCATCGCCGCCCAGGTAGGCGCGCGCATGCACAGCGGCTTTGCGTTTGTAGGCGCTGCCCAACCGACCCGCGCGCCGGTGGTTCAGCTCCAGGTCGTCGGGCAAATCGGACCGACCGAGCGCAGCGCCCGACAACGCCACCAATTGTTGCAAGCGGCTGATGGCACGCGCCGCCATCAGCACGTCGCCGTTGACTTCAGCCAGTCGGCTTTCAGACTGCGCCAACTCTTCAATGGCTTTCAACGGTGCTCGGCCGGTCAGGTCGGTGGCCAGCACGGCGCGCTCGAAACACAACTTGGCCCAGTGCGCATAGGCCGGGCCGAGGTCCACATAAAAATCGCCCAGCGCGCTGTACAAATCAGGGCGCTCTTTCCATTCGGGCGGTGTGCCTTTGAACCACCGCTCAACCTCGGCCACGCGCGCTTGGGCTTGCGCTTCGGTGATGTGTTCGCCTCGGCGTTGCAGGGCTTGGCGCAGCGAGACAATTTTTTCGATCAATTCCTCGGGTGCCACGCCCTTCCAATCGCGCTGCTCGGCATGCGCCGCAGTGGTTTTCGGGTCGATTTTCCAGCCCGGGTCGCCGTAGGCTTGGTAAGCGCCCCAGGTCAGGCTTTCGGGGTAGCGCTTCCAGGTGGTTTGGCGCGCGCTGAACACCGCTTCGCCGAAGCTTTGGTTGGCCTGCATCAAGGCCTCATAAAAGCTTTGCGCAAACAACGCAGCAGGCGCGTCTTCCACAGCCCAACCGGCTACCACCACGGCGCGCACGCCCATGTCGATGAGCTGGCGGGCCACGCTGTAGGCCAGCTTGTTGAAGGCCACAGGTTCGCGGTCTACTTGCCCTAAATGGCAGCAGTTCATGAACACCAAATCGGGCACCACTTCCATGGCGTCGATCTCAGCTGCCGTGATGAGCAGGCCGTCGGACAACACCACGCCGCTGCGCATGCAGCCGTCTGCGGCGCGCTGTTCAAACACGCCGTGACCGGCGATGTGGACGATGCGATAAGGGTGCTTGTAAAGGTGGTTGATGACGTTGATGGCGCGTTGGTCTTGGCCAATGGCACGCTCCACATCAAAGCCCTGGCGTATCAACACATTGCTGACCAAGCCCGCTTCTTGTTCTGCCGCGACCAAGTCGTCCAGCGCAGGTGGCGAGACGCGGGCTGAGCCTTGGGGCGCGGGGAAGGCTTTGCCGAAACCGGCGGTGGAAGGGTTGCCCACCACATAAGCACGAGACTCCAAGGTTTGATTCACGCGCACCCGGTACTGGTTGGTCGCCAGTTGGCGAACCATGGCGGTGCGGGTGGCCAGGGGCTGGTCGTCGGCCAGCATCAATTCCCACGGCAAGTTGGCGGTGTTGTTGTCGAGCACAAACACCATTTGCTGCATCTGCCGTGCGGCGTCTTTGAAGTCGTGAGGGATCAACAGTTGGAACAAGGTGCGGCTGAAGTCGGCGTCGTAGTGACCACACCCGACTTGGCTGGCCACCAGCTGCTCGACCAAGCCCGGTTGGCGCTGCTGCACCACCGATTCGGCGCGAGCGCGTTGGCCCAAATACAAATAGCGCAAGTTTTGGGCCGGCAGCTTGGAGTCGGCGTGCGCAGCGCTGTAGGCACCGGGATCGCTGGTGCGGTCGGCGTCGGTGATCAACAAACGCGGCCAGTAGCCTCCACCTCGACCGTCCAGCAAGCGGTGGCGCATGCCCTCGCCTTGGTGCATGGTGGCATCGGCGTTCAGGCGGCAACTGATGCGCGGGTCGTCGTTCATGGCCTGCGCCACAGACTGGGTGGCGTAGGTGGCCGTGATGGCGCTGTCGATGTAGATCTCTACAAAATTCAGCGTGGTGATGCGCAGTTGCGAGCGCGTGGTTTGCGCGAACTGGCGGTTCGCGTCCATCACACCGCGCACCACCGCTTGCACCGAGTCGGCAATGCTGAGGTTGGCCGATGAGTTGTAGCCCAGCAGCAAGCTGACCAAGGTGATGCCCTGCATGGTTTCTGCACCGCGCGCCATGGCCGAGCTGTCGAGCACGGTGATGAGGTAGCGCAGGCTGGCGGTGCGCACCGCGTCGGTCAGTTTGCCCACGGTGAGCGAGCCGTCGTAAGGGCCCAAACCCGCCACCACCGCGCCGCGGTAACTGCCGCGGTTGCGCTCTTCGTCGGTGCCGTTCAGCAGCACCGCGCTGGCCGTGCCCACAGCGCCTGCGTACAAGCCCAAATGGTTGCGTATGGTGAGTTCTCCGTTCACCAGTTCTTGGTCTATCACGGCCTCGGCACCCGAGATGGCGTCTTGCTCGTAGTGGCCCACCAAAATGGGTTTGGTGATGCGGCGCAGGTCCATGGCATGCACGCACAAACGCAGCGCCTCACGCGGGGCCGATGCCGCACGCGAACTTCGGTTCTTGGTTTTGCCGCCGCTGCCAAACAAGCCTGCGGCCAGTTCCATGTCGCTGGGGTAAGGCACCGGGCCAGCGTCGTAGCTCACCACCGTGGCCTTGCCTTCGGCTTGTTCAATGCCGCGCACGGCCGGTGGGGCGGTCATCAAATTGCCGCCCGTTCCCTCCTTCAGCAATTCGGTGATGGCGGGGAAGTAGGCCTGTGTGGCGGGCAGGTCACCGTGCTCGGCGGGCATGTAGAAAAACTGGCCTATGCCTTTGATACGGCCCGAGTCCCAGGTCACCGAGCCGTCGCCGTTGGGCGTGCCCAGCATCTTCCAAGCACCACCTTCTTTGACGATGCCGCAAGGTGTTTTAGAGGCGCAGCCGAACACGTAGGAAACCTTGCTGGCATGCTTGACGGGCAGCGTCACGGGTTTGTCGCCGTCTTGCGTCCACAGCCACTGCGCTTGTTTCAGCACGTCGGCTGAGGGCAAGCCGCCCACATGGTTGCCAAACCAAAAGTCGCGCATGTCGGCTTTGAAGTCGGCCCACACTTGTGCCGCGAAAAAGTCGCCGATGACTGCCGGGTTGCCTTGCAGCTCACCGGTGTCTTTGAAGCCCTGCTTGGGCAGCAACTGCAGCGCGCCGGGAAAGCCCGCAATGATGTCGATGACTTCTTGCAGGCCGTGCGCCTGGTCGAGCACGCCGAGCTTGCGCACCGTGTCGGCCTTGCCGATCAGCGTTTCCACCATCAAGTGCGAGCCTTGGTTGGGCGTGCCCAGCATCACAAAACGCGCACCCTCGCGCTGCATCAATTCGTCCCACAGTTTGGGGTGCTTGTGAACCAGCGCGCGCACCACCAAGCCGCCCATGCTGTGCGCCAGCACGCGCACCGGCAGCGCAGGCGCGTCGCCTTTGGCGGCAGTCGCGTCGAGTTGCTCGCGCAGCACCACGGCCAAGTCATCGGCCAGCACGTCCATGGGCAAACGCCAGTCGTAGGCATGCGCCACCGTGCGGTGGCTGGCTTGCAGGTGCTCGTTCAGGTCACCGTAAAACTGCGCGAACAAAGCCTCGGCGCTCACATCGTCTTTGGTGGTGCCGGGTCGGCGCTGTATCTTGGACAAACCGCCCAGCAACAGAGACGGCACGCTGAACCACACGCGCTCGCGCTGCTTCAACCACAGGTGCGAACCCATGATGCCGGGCAACAAAATCGTCACCGGTTGTCGTGCCGTGCTTGTGCCGATGCCTGCGCCAGCGCTGCGTGATTTTTGGGTCACCACCAATGCCTTGTCGTCGAACGCGGTCAGCGGCTTGAAGTTTTCAATTTGGTCCACGCTGGCGTCCAACAACCAACGTTGCACCGCTGTGCGCGTGATGTCGTTGACGAAGTAGTGAAAGTGGTTCACCGCCGGGCCTTGGTCGAACAAAACGCGGGCGTTGTCGGGGCGCGCAATGCCGGCGCTCATGGCATCGGTGTCGACCACCAAATCGTTGTCGCAGTTGTCGAAGAAGGTGAAGTCGGTGAACAGCACCGCCAACTTTTTCAGCCAACCGCCACCTTCGATGTCGCCGGAGATCACGGCCATTTGCATGCCGGGCTGCGGCGTGGCGCGGGCCAAAAATTTGGCCATGGGGGAGCCGGGCAACATGGCTTCGATGCCTGGCACCAAGTTGGGTTTGGTGCGGTTGCGCGCCACCTCCAACACCACCCGTTTGAAAGCCGAATAAATCAGGTTGCCTTTGAGCGCAGGCACCCAGCCCATCAGCGACAACAAGCCCGACAAAAACACGTCGAAATTGCCGCTGGCCAAACGCGTGCCGCGGGCCGGTGAGGCCACCCGCACATAACGTTCCACCCGCAGATTTTTCCGCAAAAGCTCGGCGGCCAAATCGCGTAGTGCGGCGCGCTGTTCGGCGTGCGCTTTCAGCAGTTCGGCGGTGATGCGGGCGCGCTCCTCGGGATCCGCTTCGCCCAGCGTGGCGGCGTCCAGCGCGTAGTCGTCGATCAGGCCGTCAAAATTTCGCAGACACAGCAGGTCGCCGACCAAACCACCGCGCGAATGGGTCACCAAATGCACCACCGCGCCTGCGGGCAAAGCACGCGCCAATTGCAGGGCGTTGTCGATGGGGCTTTCGGACAAGCTGCGGTGTTCCAGCGCCAACACGCGGTTGCCGTAGCGCTGTTCGAAACCTCGCCAGTAGGCGGCCGAGACACTTTGCAAATCGTCGAAGCTGCCCTGCGTGCTGGAACCGGTGCCGTGGATCAACACCAGCAGCGGTCCGGCTTTGGCGTCGGTTTGCAATTGCGGGTCGCCGCTGTCCAGCCGCTCGGCCAGCTCGCCGCCGCGCCAGCGGTACAAGCCGGGGTCGCGTTTGAGGCGACTTTCTATCGCCCACATCAGCGCCTTGGTGCCGGCCCAGCTCACGCCCAGGTCGGCGTACTGCGCGATTTTTTCTTCGGCATTGGTGTCCAGATTCGCACCAATGAATTCGCAGGCTTTTCGCTTTGCCGCGGCAATGATCGGGTCGTCGTCGATGCCGACCGACATTTGAAAAATGCCGGAGATCCAATCGCTCACGCCACCGCGTGAGCTCATGCCAACGCCGCCGCGTGAGCCCATGCCAACGCCACCGCGTGAGCCCATGCCATCGCCACCGCGTGAGCTTGTGCCGAGGTTTGCGCCGCGCTCTCGCAACGCGTCCTCCAACTGCAAAGCACCGTCCGCATCGACCGCAGCCGGGTTGATGCGCTGCAACACGTCGCGCAAGTTGGCCGGGTGGCTGATGAGGGTCACGCCTTCGGGCAACTCCAGCACCATGACTTGGCCTTCCACCGGGCTGAGCGTTTGTTCGGCTTGACCGCTGGGGCTGGACCGCGCCACGGGGCCCAGGTCGAGTGCGGCGTCTACTCGCAACAAGCCGGGCGGCAGGAAAGGGTCAACATCGACCACATTGGCCGAGCGCTGCATCGTCTCGAACATGCGCGGCAGCCGCAAGGTGGGAGGGCCGTTCAGGCTGGCCGAACGCGACACGCCCATCACAGCGGCGCGGACTTTGAACTTAACTGGGCTGCTGCTCATGCTGTCTCCCGGTGGTGCGCGGCTTCTAGCGAGCAGCGACGCGGAAGTGAATCACAACGCAGCCCGGGCCGCCATCCCCAAGAACTCGCAAATCAGGGATGGCTCGAAGTTCGCGCTGCCCAACAAAAAAGCGCGCCGAGCAGCGCGCTTTTTCAAGGAATCAACGGCGCTCAGCTTTTGGCCGCGGGGGCCACGCTGGTCGGCGCGCGGGTCACGCGCACTTTGCTGCCGGTGGTCACCAAGATCACGGCGTCGCCGGCGGTCAGGGTTTCACCCGCCTTGGCTTGCACGATGGCGCGGCGTTCGCCGTTGCGCAGCTGCACCAAAATCTCCACCGCGTCTTCGCGGGTAGACATGCGCTCCACTGCATTACCGGCCACCGCACCCACCACCGCGCCGAGCACGCCCACCACCACACCTTCACGGCGACCACCCACGCTGGACCCGGCAATGCCGCCAATCACGCCGCCCGCCGTTGCGCCGCCGCCGCTCTGGCTGCCGTCAACCACCACCGTACGCACCGACAAAACGGTGGCGTCTTGCACCTGCGCCAAGCGCTGCGCGTCGCCGCGCTGAACCACATCCGGGCTGGTGGTGGAACATGCGCCGAGCACCGACGCTGCGGCCAAAACGAGAATGATTTTTTTCATGAAGTTCTCCAGAAGGTGATCGGGCAACGCGCAATTCGCACCCGGCGTTGTGGTCTGCACTGATGGACTCCGCTGGGCCGGGCGAAGTTGCACGCCTCGTTGTAACGGGCTTCAAGCGTGCAAGCGGCTGTTCTTGGGCACGCTGGCCAGCAAAAACTCCATTTGGTCGGCCAGGATGCGCCGACCTCGAAGAATCATGTCTTCGTGCAGGCTGGGCATGTAGGGCAGGTACAGAAGCGTCATGCGCGCTTCCTCAGGCAAACGGTTGCCTTTGTGGCCGTTGCACGAACGGCAGGCGGTGATGCAGTTCATCCAGCTGTCCAATCCGCCGCGCGACGTGGGCGTGATGTGTTCGCGCGTCAGGTCCTCGGCGGCTTCGCGGCTGCCGCAGTAAGCGCAAACATAGCGGTCGCGCGCAAAAATCTTCGGATTGGAAAGTGCAGGCGTTTGTCGCCAGGCCCGGCTGGGCACTGCGCCGCGCACCGCGATGATGGGATGCACCTCAATGCGCGACTGCAAGCCGGTGCGCCGCTGAGTGCCGCCGCGCATCACGAAAAACGCGTCGCCCAGGGTCCAGGCGATGCCGTCGCAGGCATAGATCACAGCGGCTTCACGCGCCGAAATCCAGGCCTGTGGCCTGCCAGACATGTCAAGTTGCAGAACTTCCATGAAGTACGACCCTCCCAGGGGAGCGTAACCGCTCGCGGACAACGACTCAATAGGCAGGGTCATGAGAACCAGACATGGCCTGCCGCGCGGGCTATCCCACTTTTTAAGCTCCCTTCGTGACAGAAGTAGGCATGAACGCCTAGAAATGGGAGCTATTTGCGGAACACAAAGTGCCCTTTTTCTGCAAAATAGCACGACCGTTCTTTTTTAACGCTTCAAGCCACCGTGAACTTCCCTGCCGCCACCTTCCTCATTGAGCCCGCAGACCCTGCGGCAACAGTGCCCTCGCGCTCGTTGTTGAAAGGGCAGCACACCCGCACCGTGATCTTGGACGCTGCGCTGGGCTTGGCGTCGCAAATTGGCTTGGAGGGTTTGTCGATTGGTGCGCTGGCCGAGGTCACGCACATGAGCAAGTCGGGCGTGTTCGCGCACTTTGGCTCGCGCGAAGAGCTGCAAATTTCGGTGGTGCGGGAATACCACGCCAAATTCAAAGACGAAGTTTTCGACCCCGCCATGCTGCACGCGCGAGGCCTGCCGCGTTTCCAAGCGCTGTTTGATTTGTGGGTGAAGCGCGTGTCGGTGGAAATCGATTCCGGCTGCCTGTACATCAGCGGCGCGGTGGAATTTGACGACCGCCCCGGCCCAGTGCGCGACGCCTTGGTGGGCATGGTTCAGGACTGGCAAGACGCGCTGGAACGCGCCATCGGCATCGCCGCCGTGGAAGGCCATTTGCGCGCCAACCTGGAGGCCGAACAACTGCTGTTTGAAGTACACGGTTTGATTTTGGCGTTGCACCACGACGCCCGCTTTTTGCGCAAGCCCGGCGCTGTAGGCCGCGCCCGCGCTGCGTTTGCACGGGTGGTGGCGCATTACGCCAAACCTGAATTGAGCTGAATTTTTATCCACCTTTCTTTTGGAGTATTTCTGATGTCTCACTACACCCCACCGCTGCGCGACATGCAATTTGTGATGCACGAAGTGCTCAACGTTGTCGCTGAACTCAAGCAAATGCCGGCACATGCTGACATCGACGTCGACACCATCAACGCGGTGATCGAAGAAGGCGGCAAGTTCGCCTCGCATGTGGCTTACCCGCTGAACCGCAGCGGCGACGAGCAAGGTTGTGTGCTCGACAAAACCACGCACGAAGTGGCCGCGCCGGCAGGCTTCAAAGAGGCCTACGCGAAGTACGTGGAAGGCGGCTGGCCGTCGCTGAGCTGCGACCCGGCCTACGGCGGTCAAGGTTTGCCGCTCATCGTGTACCAAGCGCTGTATGATATGCTGAACTCGGCCATCCAAGCCTGGACCATGTACCCCGGCTTGTCGCACGGCGCTTACGAGTGCCTGCACGCCCACGGCAGCGAAGACCAAAAAGCCACTTATTTGCACAAGCTCACCAGCGGCCAGTGGACCGGCACCATGTGCCTGACCGAAGCGCACTGCGGCACCGATCTGGGCATGATGCGCAGCAAGGCTGAGCCACAGCCGGACGGCACTTTCAAGATCACCGGCAACAAAATATTCATCTCGGCCGGTGAACACAACTTGGCCGAAAACATCATTCACTTGGTGCTGGCCCGCTTGCCCGACGCACCGGTTGGCTCCAAAGGCATTTCACTGTTTGTGGTGCCCAAATTTTTGGTGAATGCCGACGGCTCTCTGGGCGCGCGCAACCCGATTTTTTGCGGGGGCCTGGAACACAAAATGGGCATTCACGGCAACGCCACCGCGCAGATCAACCTAGACGGCGCTGTGGGCACCTTGGTCGGTCAACCACACAAAGGTTTGGCGGCGATGTTTGTGATGATGAACGCGGCCCGCTTGGGCGTGGGCATGCAGTCGCTGGGCCTGACCGAAATCGCCTACCAAAACGCCGTGGCGTACGCAAAAGACCGCATCCAAATGCGCTCGCTGTCGGGCGTGAAATCACCTGAAAAGGCGGCCGACTCGATCATCGTTCACCCTGACGTTCGCAAGATGTTGTTGACCGCCCGCGCCTATGCCGAAGGCGGCCGAGCGCTGGCCATGTGGACCACCATGCTGCTCAACAAACAGGCGGGCAGCACCGACGAGGCAGAGCGCCAAGAATGCGCCGACATGGCCGCCTTGGTCACGCCGATCGTCAAAGCGTTTTTGACCGACAACGCCTGGCTGGCCACGTCGCACTGCATGCAAGTGTTTGGCGGTCACGGCTATATCCGCGAATGGGGCATGGAGCAATATGTGCGCGACGCCCGCATCAACATGATTTACGAAGGCACCAACACCATCCAGTCGCTCGATTTGCTGGGCCGCAAGGTGCTGGGCGACAACGGCGCCAAGCTGAAAAAGTTTGGCAAGCTGGTGGCCGACTTCATCGAAGAAGAAGGCACCAACGAAGCCATGCAAGAGTTTATCAACCCGCTGGCCGATTTGGGCGACAAGGTGACCAAGCTCACCACCGAAATCGGCATGAAGGCCTTCAAGAACCCAGACGAAGTGGGTGCCGCAGCGGTGGATTATTTGCGTGTGTGCGGC
>JANPNT010000050.1:0-4016 GCA_031427655.1 Burkholderiales bacterium | reverse complement strand
CCCAAGCGCACCGAGGGCGGCCAAGCCGATGCCGGGCGACGTGTGTGGGGCGTCTTCGGCGACGGCGAAATGGACGAGCCCGAGAGCATGTCGGCGCTGACGTTGGCGTCGCGCGAAAAGTTGGACAACTTGATTTGGGTCGTCAACTGCAACCTGCAGCGCCTGGACGGTCCGGTACGCGGCAACAGCCGCGTGATCGACGAATTGGAAGCCTTGTTCGCAGGCGCAGGCTGGCGCGTCATCAAGCTGGTGTGGGGCTCGGACTGGGACGGCTTGTTTGCCAGCGACTCCACCGGTGCCTTGGCGCAAGCCTTCGCGCAAACGGTGGACGGCCAGTTCCAAACCTTTGCGGCCAAGGACGGCCGCTATAACCGCGAACATTTCTTCGGTCAAAACCCGCAACTGGCCGCGCTGGTGCAGGGCCTGAGCGACGAGCAGATCGACCATCTGAAGCGCGGCGGCCACGACCTGGTGAAGATACACGCGGCCTACTGCGAGGCCCTGAAAACCATCGGCTGTCCGACAGTGATCTTGGCGCAAACCAAGAAGGGTTACGGCATGGGTGCGGCTGGCCAAGGCAGGATGACCACGCACCAACAGAAGAAGCTGGCGCGTGAAGACCTGCTGGCATTTCGCGACCGCTTCAAACTGCCCTTGTCTGACGAGCAGGCGGCCGCGCTCGAGTTCGTCAAGCCCGCCGCTGACAGCGCTGAGATGCGCTATCTGCAGGAACGCCGAGCGGCGCTAGGCGGCAGCCTGCCCCGACGAACCACACGCTGCGCTGCGCTGGCCATACCGGCGCTTGCGAGGTACGCCGAGTTCGCGTTGCAAGCCGAAGGCAAGGAAATGAGCACCACCATGGCCTTTGTGCGCATGCTCACCAACTTGCTGAAGGACAAGGCGCTGGGTCCACGCATCGTGCCCATCGTTGCCGATGAGGCGCGCACCTTCGGCATGGCCAATCTGTTCAAGCAAATCGGCATCTATTCCAGCGCGGGCCAAACCTATGAGCCCGAAGACATAGGCTCGTTGATGAGCTACCGCGAGGCCACCGACGGCCAAATTTTGGAAGAAGGCATCAGCGAGGCCAGCGCGCTGAGCAGTTGGACGGCTGCAGCCACCAGTTACTCGGTGCACGGCCTGGCCATGTTGCCGTTCTACATTTACTACTCGATGTTTGGATTCCAGCGTGTGGGTGACCTGATCTGGGCGGCGGCCGACCAGCGTTCACGCGGCTTCTTGTTGGGCGCCACAGCAGGGCGCACCACCCTGGGCGGCGAGGGCTTGCAGCATCAAGACGGCAGCAGCTTGTTGCAGGCTTCCACAGTGCCGAACTGCCGCGCCTACGACCCTTGTTTTGCGGCTGAGTTTGCCGTCATCCTGGACTGCGGCATGCGCCAGATGTTGGAGCAGCAGCACGACGTTTTTTACTACGTCACGCTGATGAACGAAAACTATGCGCAGCCTTCATTGCCCTCAGGCGCGCACCGCGACGTGATCAAGGGCTTGTATTGCTACACGTCCTGGGTGACCACGGTCGCGCCTGCGCCCGAGCCCGCGCCGACCACTGTGCCGGTGCAAGTCCGCTTGGTCGGCTCGGGCACGATCCTGCGCGAGGTGATCGCGGCGGCCGAATTGTTGGCACAAGACTGGCATGTCAGTGCCGAAGTGTGGAGCGCCACCAGCTTCAGCGAGCTGGCGCGTGAAGCCCGCGAGGTCGAGCGTTGGATGCGCCTGCACCCCACCGACGCGCCCCGCGTCAGCCACGTGCAGCAGTGTTTGAGCGGTGCTGCGCCGGTGGTGATTGCCAGCGACTATGTGCGGGCATGGCCGCAGTTGATTGCGGGTTATGTCGAGGCGCCCGTGACGACGCTGGGCACCGACGGTTTTGGCCGCAGCGACACCCGCGCCGCGCTGCGCAGCTTCTTTGAGGTGGACCGGTTTCAGATTGTGTTGGCAGCGCTGACCGCGCTTCGCGGGCAGCCGCAAATGCAGCCGCAAACGCAGCCGCAAACGCAAGAGCAAGGGGAAGAGCAAGGGCAAGGGCAGGTCGATGCGGCAACCTGCGCGCGGGCCATTGCGCGCTACGGCATTCAGCCGGAACAAGAAGCTTCGTGGACTTGCTGATGGCCCGGCGTTTTGAAGAATCAAGCCCGCGGAATCGCGTAAGTCCCCACCGCATGCGCCACCGGGTCGCTTACGCCTTCTGAATACAAAGTCACTTCGCCCACCGCCAAAGACTTGCCGACTTTCATCAGTTTGCACACGCCCAAAATCGCTTTATCGGCTGCCGGTTTTCGCAGGAAGTTGATGCTCAGGCTGGTGGTGACGGTGAGTGGCACGATGCCGATTTCGCCGAGGATGGCCACGTACAGCGCGACGTCGGCCACAGCCATCATCACCGGGCCCGACACCGTGCCGCCGGGGCGTAGTTCGTTGACGCCAATCGCCATGCGAATGGTGGCTCCTTTGTCGCCCACGGCTTCTACCGTGCAGAAGTTTTGTGGAAATTCGGCTTTTAAAAACGCCGCGATTTCGGCCTTGCCAACTTTGTTTGTCATGGTGTTTTGTGTCGTTGAGATTCAGGTGCGCCACACGCGTGGCGAGGTGCCTTCAAGCTGCCAAGCGTCGCGTCGCCAAGCTGCCCAAACCGCCGTCATCAGTTGCATCAGTGGCTCCACCCGATGCGCCAAAGCGCGCAGCACGATGATGCCTTCGTGGGCTGACGTGACGCCTGCGGTTGACCGCAAAGCATGCGCATCGACCACGGCACGGGCGCTGTCCAGCAAGCTGTCGCGGCGCTGCGATGGCAAGCTGCCGCCCACGGCAAACCACAAGCTGCCCATCACGCGGTGACCGGCCCAACCGACCGCGCCGTCAAGCAAGCGTTTGTCACTCGCATTCATCACGCCGCGCTCTAGCCAGCGGCCCGGGAACTCGATGCGCTGCGTGAACGTGCCGCGCTCAAATGCCAAGTTGGACGCAGGCAGGCCCAGCGCCAGCACGTCCCAGCCCATCATCTCTGCGCCGCTTCCTGCGCCGCTTTGCAAGTTGAATTGCATGCGGTTCTCAGCCATGCAGCCGCTGTGCGCGATGGACTCCAACGGCAACCATTCCAGGCGTGCGCCGTCGGCCACATCGGCGGTGATGGTTTGCAAAGCATGCTCACCGGCGCTGCGATAAAAGCGTGTAGCCCCGGGTGTGGTGATGAGGGCGTGGGCGCCACTTTCCAGCCGTGCGTGGATGTTGAGCACGTCGCCGCCGACCACGCCGCCGGGCGGGTGCACCAGCACGTGATGGCAGATGGCGTCGCCTTCGGGATAGAGGCTTTGCAGCACGCGCAGCGGGCCGTTGTGGCGGTCGTGGGCGATGGTGCGTTGGCGCGTGTCAGCGGGGTCGCGCCCCGAGTGCCGATAGTGAAGATCAAGCTGGCCGTGCCATGCCATGGGCGTTGCAGGCGCGCGGCCCGGAAGCTGAAAGAAGACGGAAAGTGTATCGACGCTGTCTTGATCCCGAACCGAGTGATCTCAGCTCACGAGGTTCAGCGGAAACACTTTCGCGGGCAGGTTGCCGCGGTGCACTTCTTCCTCGCCGTGGCGGCGCAGCAGCTCGAACAAGCGCTTGCGAATCATCATGCCGGGGCGGTCGCTGTCCATCGAATATTCAACGCCTCGACGGCGTGTGTCGATCAGCGCATCGGGGTCGGTTGATTCCAAAATGTCTTTGTCCTCGCGGGTGATGATGTCGTCAAAGTGAATGAGCATTTCTGCCGGGCAGTCCGCTTCTGTGTCGTTTCTGAACAGCCATTGGCACAGTTGCATGCTGCCGTCGGAAATCGGTGTGAAGCAGTTGATGATGACGTGGCGAATGCCGCTGGGGTATTCGATGTCCAGCCGCCGTGAGAAGGGCAGGTAGTACGCGTTGCGCATGTGGCGGGTGGTGACCGCATCGGTGACGCCGCTGATGCGTTGAAAACGCTCCGGGTTGGACGCGGCCACCACGGTTTCGGCGTAGAA
>JANPNT010000049.1:0-2243 GCA_031427655.1 Burkholderiales bacterium | reverse complement strand
ATTGAAGACAGCGTGGGCGCACTGGGCGAACTGGTGCGCAAGGGGCTGATCCGCAGCGTTGGCCTGTCCGAAGTGTCTGCCGCGACGCTGCGCCGCGCGCATGCTGAACATCCGATTGCGGCATTGCAGACCGAATATTCGCTGGCCACACGCAACCCCGAGATTGCGGTGCTGGACGCCTGCAAGGAACTGGGTGTGACCTTCGTCGCGTTCAGCCCCGTAGGGCGCGGACTGTTGTGCGACACGCCGCTGGACCTGTCCTCATTCCATGCCACAGACATACGCCGCAGCATGCCGCGTTTTGCACCCGACAACTATGCGGCCAATGTGCGATTGCTGACCGGCGTCAAGCAGGTGGCCAAAGAGGTGGGCTGCACGCTGGCGCAGTTGTCGATTGCCTGGCTGCTGCACCGCGGTGAACACATCATCCCGATACCCGGCACCACCAGCGTGTCGCACCTGGCGGAAGACCTGGAGGCCGCCAGCGTCACGTTGAACTCCAGCACGATGGCCCAGCTGGACGACTTGATCAACGACAAGACCGTGGTGGGCTCACGCTACAACGCGCAGGGCAATAGCGAAGTCGATACCGAGAACTTTTAGCCCGGTGTTTGCTATGTTTGTAGTAGCGCGCTAGGCATATTTAGCGAGGGCGATAGCCCAATTTTAATAAAAGAATGCGCAAACAACCCGCGTAGGGTGGATTTCGCCTGTTTTGAAACGCTGACTCACCCCGGTGGGTTGGCGGACGGGCTGTTGTCCCTATTTATGGGCTGGGTCTGCACCTGTACATAAAAAAAATTTCCTCCAATGGTTCTTAATTTCTCTATGTGAAATTTATTGGTAAAAAAAGAAGCTCGGGTCAGAACAGTGAAAGCACAATTACGCACGATCGGGCGACGCAGGTTATGACCCCAGCAAGCCGGCGGCATTTGCCATAACAATTTTTGGAGACAAAAGATGACTACCCAGCAACCCACCATCATCTACACGCTGACCGACGAGGCCCCACGCCTGGCCACGGCTTCGTTCCTGCCTATCGTGCGCGCCTTTGCCGCGCCCGCAGGTATCAACGTGACGGAGGCGGACATTTCGGTGGCCGCACGCGTGCTGGGTGAGTTTCCGGAAAACCTGACGGAGGGCCAAAAGCAGCCCAACACGCTGGTCGAACTGGGAAAGAAGACGCTGCAGGCAGATGCCAACATCGTCAAGCTGCCCAACATTAGCGCCTCGGTGGGCCAGTTGATCGCCTGTATCAAGGAACTGCAAAGCAAGGGCTACGCGGTACCAGACTACCCTGAAGCCCCCAAGACGGACGAAGAAAAAGCAATCCGCGCGCGCTATTCCAAGTGCATCGGCAGCGCGGTGAACCCCGTGCTGCGCGAAGGCAACTCCGACCGCCGTGCGCCCAATGCGGTCAAGGAATACGTGCGCAAGAACCCGCACAGCATGGCCGAGTGGAGCCAGGCCTCGCGCTCGCACGTCTCGCACATGCACCATGGCGACTTCTACCACGGCGAAAAGTCCATCACGCTGGACAAGGCGCGCGACGTGAAAATGGAGCTGATCACCAAAGACGGCAAGACCATCGTGCTCAAAGCCCAGACCAAGCTGCTGGACCGCGAGGTGATTGACAGCATGTACATGAGCAAGAAGGCGCTAGTGGCCTTCTACGAAAAAGAGATCGATGACGCCCGCAAGACCGGCGTGATGTTCTCGCTGCACGTCAAGGCGACCATGATGAAGGTGTCGCACCCGATCGTCTTTGGGCACGCTGTGAGAGTGTTTTATAAGGACGCCTTTGAAAAACACGCCAAACTGTTTGAAGAGCTGGGCGTTAACGTCAACAATGGACTCTCTAGCGTTTACGAAAAAATCGCTACTCTGCCCAGCTCAAAGCGTGAAGAAATCGTCAACGATCTTCACGCCTGCCATGAACACCGCCCCGAACTGGCAATGGTCGATTCCGCCAAAGGCATCACCAACCTGCACGCACCGAATGACGTGATCGTCGATGCGTCCATGCCCGCCATGATCCGCCAAGGCGGCAAAATGTGGGGCCCCGATGGTCGTCCAAAAGACACCAAAGCTGTGATGCCCGAGAGCACGTTTGCCCGAATTTACCAGGAGATGATTAACTTCTGCAAGACGAACGGCGCCTTCAATCCCGCCACGATGGTCTCCGTGCCCAATGTGGGTCTGATGGCGCAAAAGGCGGAAGAATACGGCTCGCACGACAAAAC
>JANPNT010000048.1:0-1792 GCA_031427655.1 Burkholderiales bacterium | reverse complement strand
GGCCGATGTTCATGGTTTGCCGGCCTGGTTCCGACGCTGCGCCGGCTTGCCAGGGTATTGCTTGGCAGAATCAATCTGTTGCACCTCAACGCCCTGCGCCTGCAGCTCGGCGGTGATTTGCGCCAAGCCTTCGACCAGACCATAGAAGCCGGTATGGCCGCGCACCTCTTGGTAGCGCACCGCATCAAAACCGAGTAGCAGAATTTTTTTAGCACCACACAGCGCGGCGAGGCGGATGGCGGCGAGGGCGTTGTTGCGGATCTGGATGGTGTGGCCTTCGGCGATGTGTACGGTCTCATACAACATGCCCACGTAGCGGGCGTCGTAGTCGCACTCGACACCACAGATCTTGATGCCCTCAAAGCTGTCGCGCCCTTCCCAAAACGGGTGCAACGGGTCAAGGGCGACAAACATATCTGCCCAGGGCGCGAACTTCACCGCGCGGTTAACAGCGATGGTTTTGAAGCCTTTGGCGGTGGCCGCCAGCTCGGCCGTCATGTCTGGCCCTGCGCCCAAGACGGCAACAGTTTCGCCGTCCCAAATTTTGGTGATTGTCCAAGGTGCTGTCATAGTGGTGTCCTAAAAAATTGATGCCTTACAGTGACCATTTGCGAAACGTGTCCAACAACGCCTTCACGCCAAACAGCACTTCGGCGGGGACGACGCCGCGCTCGAGGTTGACGGCTTCGCGGTTTTGGTACAGGTGGCTGACCAGCAGCAGCAAGGCGGAGCGGCCGGCGGAGGGGATGGCGGCGGGTGTGACGTAGCGCACCTTGACGGCATTGGCAACGTCTGCCGGTGTCGGCCACACGCTGGCGGGGATGGCCCAGTGCTTGGCGCTGTAGTCGTCCAAGGTGTACAGGGTGGTTGAAATGGTTTGCTCCACCAAGGCGGCGTCCACATACTTGATGCTGGTGATGTTGGCAGCGCCCAAGGGCAATTCAATGCCGGGTGGGTTTGAGGGGAAGCTGTCCAGCGCGAGTTCTAACGTTTGCGCGCCGATGCTGCATTGGCTGTAGTGCTCGGCGTGCTCACGCGCGGCGGCAAGAAGCCCTTGGATCATGGCGTCGTCAGGGTGCGTGCTGCCACCGATGGCGTCCAGCTTCAGGTGCTGGCGCATATCGGCCAGCGGGATGACGTCGCCGGCGACTGCGGTGATGACTTTGTAGCCCATGTTTTAAAACTCTTTTTAACGACGCTTTTAACGGCGGCTTGACTGAACGTTGCTGCGTACACCCTGCACGGTGGCGCTGCGGCTGGCTGATACTTGGGCGGGGCGTGATCCACTGGCTGCGGCTGGGCGGTTGCTGTAGGTGCTGAACCGCTCATTGCGGCTTTGGGCGGTGCCATAGACGACAGGATCACCCACTGACCACGCTCCACGACAACTACCGGTTGAAAAATTACGAACTGACCATGCGCCAGGGTGGTTGACATCGATATAGCCGCGCACTGACCAGGCTGCCGTGGCGCTGCCGATGGCAAAGGCGCGCACTGACCATGCACAAGACTGGACGCGCTGCGCGTTGCCACGCACGGACCATGCAGACGTTTGCACTGCGGCGACGGCGTTGCGAACCGACCATGCACCATTGATACTTGCGCCTATGGTGGCAAGCCCTTGGACGGACCAAGCGCCGTCAGTGCCGCTGGTGATGTAGTTGCGCACCGTCCAAGCGCCGGCCTGTGCGGTGGCTGCGGTGCCGCGCACTGACCAGGCCGCGCTTTGGGTGGCGGCGACCGCGTTGCGCACCGACCACGCCCCGTTTTGCCCTGCTGCTGTGTTGCTGCG
>JANPNT010000047.1:0-27232 GCA_031427655.1 Burkholderiales bacterium | reverse complement strand
GACAGGCGCCAGGGGTTTGGAAGTAGCGGTTTCAAGGTCAATACGGGGCATGAAACAAGTTGGAGTGTGACGCCGCCTGCACACCTATGTGCTGTTGCGCTGCTTGTTGCGAAGCTGCTGCTCCAGCATCGGCAGCATGCGCTCAAAGCCGCTCAAATTGGGGTTGACTTTCAAAGCGCGCTGCAAAAAATCGAGCGCTTTTTGGGGCTGCTCCAGCTTGAAGTGAATTTGACCCGCCCCCGACAGCGCACCAAAGTGCTTGGGATTGCGGCGCAGCACTTCGTCGCAGTCGCGCAACGATTTTTCGTTTTCACCCAGCAAGAAAAGCACGGTGGCGCGCTTGTTCCAGCCCTCGGCAAACTCTGGTTTGCGCTGCACGACCTCGGTGAAGGTTTTGAGCGCTTCTTGCAAAGCCTGTTGCTCCATATGCGCCACGCCGCGTGCAAACAACGCATCGATTTGCTTGTCGCCAGAACGGCTCCAAATTTGCCAGAGTGCCGCTGTGGCCTCGGCCCGAACTTGTTCAGCGTCATCAACGAGTCGCAGCAGCAAAGCGTCGGTGTCTTGCATCGTGCCCACTTCGGCCAAGCGCTGCACGGCCGCCAGCCTTTGAGCCGGGCCGGTTTGTTGAAGCGCTTTCAAAGCTTGAGATCGACTGAGCGCTACGGCGTCTGCGGCGACAGCGGGTTGCTGCGCAGCGACGAACACGAATATCAGGAATGCCAAAAAAGTCCGACATACGCCACGCCATGAATTCATGCTGCACTCCTTCTTTTTTTGAAGTCTGGGGTTAAACCCAACCGCGTTTCCACAAGGCCGCGTCTTTCAATTCACGCCAAGCAATGCGACGTGCCACCTGCGAATAAACCGCCTCAATGTCCACCCATTCCAGCTTGCCTTCAGGTTCCTCGGGCAGGTGCAATTTCGACACCAAAAAGTGCTTTTCTTTGCCGACATGGTTCACTGCCGTCCACTTGCTGAGCAGCAGTTTTTTAGGTTGAACGGAATTGCTCAAAGCTTTGTCCATGATGCGCAAAGAAAGTGGGCCCCTGCAAGAGAATGGCACGTTGCACGCAACGGCGGCGCTTTGCCGCGCCGTGACCCCATGAAACGCCTTGCCTTCCTTTGTTTAATTGCCCTGATGCCCGCGCTGATGCCCTCCACAAGCCAAGCCATCGAAGAACCCGAATTTACCGTCGTCAAAAAAATCGGCGCGGTTGAAATTCGCCAGTACACGCCTTACGTGGTCGCCGAAGTCACCGTCAACGCCAGCGCCGACGACGCAGGCAACCAAGCATTCCCGATTTTGGCGGGCTACATCTTCGGCAAAAACAAAGGCGAGAAGAAGATGGCCATGACCGCTCCGGTCATTCAGTCCACAGCACCTGTGACGCAATCCCCTGCCCCGCCGATCAAGATGGAGATGACCGCGCCCGTGACTCAATCTGCCGTTCCCGGTGGCTACCTGGTGCAGTTTGTGCTGCCCAAAACAGTGAGCTTGGCCAGCGCACCTGAGCCCTTGGACGCTCGCGTGAAGCTTCGCGAAATGCCAGCCGCCAATTGGGCCGTCATCACCTATTCAGGCACTTGGTCGCAAAGCAACTTCGACGAGAACTTGAACGCCTTGCGCGCCGCGTTGAAAACCGCCGACATCGCCACGCAAGGCGAGCCGGTGCTGTCGCGTTACAACGGCCCGTTTACGCCGTGGTTCATGCGGCGCAATGAGATTTGGTTGGCGTTGCGCTAAACACTTCTAAGGCGGCATTTCAAGACCGAAACGCTTCCACCTTGCCTTTGAGCTTGATGGTCAGCGGGTTTCCCTTGCGGTCTTTGGCCTTGCCTGCGGGCACTTTGATCCAGCCTTCGCTGATGCAGTATTCCTCCACGTCCACGCGCTCCTGGCCGTTGAAGCGGATGCCCACGTCTTGCTCAAACATGGCGGCAATGTGATGCGGGCTGCGTGGGTCGCAGGACAGGCGGTCGGGCAACGTTGAGGCTGACGTGGATGCTGCAACGGCAGAAGCGTCAGGCGGTGTCGAAGATGCGTCAGTGTTCATGGGACTTTTTCGGATGGTCATTCATTGAAACGGATGGCGGGTGGGCTTACTCACCCAGGCCTGCGAACACGTTTTGCACGTCTTCATTGCCGTCCAGCGCGGCCAAGAAAGACTCCACTTCTTCCAACTGCTCAGGCGTCAGGCTGCTCGGCTTCACCGGGTTCTTGGGTTTGTAGCCCAGCTTGGCGCTGAGCACGGTGAAGCCGTGGGCTGGTAAAGCACGGCTGACCAAATCGAGGTCGGTTAGTGCGGTGATGAACAAAGTGGCACCGTCTTCAGCGGGCTCCAGGTCCTGCGCACCGGCTTCAATCGCCGCCTCTTCCGGGTCACTGCCCGCCACCGCAGGCTCGGCTTCGATCATGCCCACATGGTCAAAGTCCCATCCCACAGAACCCAAACTTCCAAGCTGACCCTTTCGAAACAGCACCCGCATTTCAGACGCGGCCCGGTTCAAGTTATCGGTCAAACATTCCACCATCACCGGGACTTGGTGAGGCGCAAAACCCTCGTACACCACGTGCTCAAAGTGCACCGCCTCGCCAGTCAGGCCCGCGCCTTTTTTGATGGCACGCTCCAGCGTTTCTTTGGGCATCGACACCTTGCGCGCCTGCTCTACCACCAGCCGCAGCCGCGAGTTGGCCGCAGGGTCGGGCCCATTGCGCGCTGCAATCATGATGTCTTTGGCCAACTTGCCAAACAGCCGCCCCCTGGCGCTGGCCGCCAAGTCTTTGCCTTTTGCTTTCCACTGCGCACCCATGTTGCTTGATCCTTCGCTTTATCGGAACCAGCTATTTTCAACCCGAGTTCAAACCGACACGTTTTGGCAGCGCGGGCAGAAAAACAAACCGCGTCCGCCCTGCGTCACACGAGCGATGGAAACGGCGCATTCCCAACAGGGCGCGCCTTCGCGGTCGAAGGCGTAAAAACGCGCTGCTTCGTAATCCAGGCCAGAACGCGTGGCAAGGTACTGCGCCCAAGGCCGCGTCACACCCGCACGCTGCACGCTGCGCTTCGTGAGCAGTTTGCAAGCCTTGCCAACGCGCAGCAGCTCGGCAGCGGTCAGGCTGCCAATCTTGCGCAGCGGATCAACGCGCGCCACAAACAAAATGTCGGCGCGCAAGTAGTTGCCCAAGCCTGCGAGCACATGCTGATCCAGCAATGCATCGGCCATCACACGCCGCGGGAACTGCGCGAGGCGCTTGGCAATTTGGGAAGCGCTGACGGCAGCATCCAACACCTCAGGCCCCAACTTCGCGAGGTAGGGGTGCGCATTTTCTTGGCCTGATTGCAGCCACGCAAAATCTGTCGCGCTGTACAGCACCACCTGATGCTGCGCCGTGTGAATCACCAGCCGAACCTGGCGTTTCATGAGCGCCTCACCCGCCTTGTGAACCACCCATTCGCCGTAAAGCTGGTTGTGTGAGTACAGCACCATGCCATTCGAAAACTCCGTGAGCACGGCCTTGCTGCGCGCATGAACGCGAGCAATGGATGCGCCACGAAGCTCACGCGCTTTAGGTTTCAGAGCCGGATGCAGCAGCTCCAAACGGATGGGCTGGTCGGCAACCGCCGCGTGCACCGCACGCGACGCTAAAAAAATTTCAGGGCCTTCAGGCATGGGCAAAATTCGTTGGGTTGTGACTTGGGCGTGAATGTAAATCGCTTGTTTTGCCAGAGGCGTCAAACTGACTGCAAGCTCAGAATCTCCGTCAACGTCAGCTACTCTGCAATGGTCATGAACCGCTCGCTCCATCCAATCGACGACGCCATCGCCGAAGAGATCACGCGCCAACTGTCACGGCGCGCAGCGACCTCGTCCATCTGCCCGTCTGAAGTTGCACGTGCGCTGCAAGCCGATGAGGCAGCGTGGCGGGCACTGATGCCGCAAGTTCGCGAGGTTGCGGCGGCCATGCGCCGTGAAGGCCGCCTGCGAATCACCAGTCGTAACGTCGATGTGACAGACAACGCGCTGCATTGCGGCGCGATTCGATTGGCGCGCGGACCGGGTTTTTTGTGCGGTGAGAACCCCCCTTTTAAACGCACGCTCTGAACCTGCATGCGCCGCTCCCGGTTCGCGACAGCGGCGACGCGCCAGGGGCCAACGCAGATTTTTGCCGAATCGCTCATGAGGCTGTTGGACCCTTTCGCGTCGCCGCCAGCTCGGTCTTGGCATGCAAAAAAGACCGCACTGCTAAAGACCATCGCCAGCACTCATCAACATCCAAAAAAAGGGGACGCAAACCCTAACTACCCTCACCCACCCCGCACAAACTCCCGCAATTCCTTCGCCATCCGCACCAGCGAAGGCGCGTGGATGTACATCATGTGGCCGGCTTCGAAGTAGCTGACGGTGATGTTTTTTTGCAGGCTGGCGCGCAGGCCGAGGTGGCTCAGGGTGTAGTCGCCTGCGGCGTGGGGTGTGCCCAAATCAAAGTAGCCGCTGGCCACGTAAACACGCATGTGGGGGTTGGCATGCATGGCGCTGCGCAGGCTGTTGCCGACGTTGACGTACTTGTTCTCGAAGTCTTTCCACTTCCATTTGTCCCAAATGGGCGCGTGCACCACATAGGGCGCGTCGCTGGCGAAATTCAGCTTGTCTTTGAGCAGGCGGTTGATGCCCACAGCGTAGGCGCCCGCCAGCGTGGACAGCATGGGGTCGCTCTCGGCGCTCTCGCCTGCGTCGTCGCGGTCCAGGCCTAAAAAGCGGGTGTCTAAGCGGCCCACGGTTTGGCCGCGTTCGCGCAGCAGTTGCTTGAAATAGCGCGCGTCGGTGGGACGCAAATCTGACTTCAAAACGTAGTCGGTGCTCAGGCCGGTGAAGCGTGCCACTTGTCCTGCCACGTATTCGCGGTCGGCACTGCTCAAACGCGAGCCTTGCATCAGAGCTGCCGCGTAATCGGTGTTGGCGAAGACTTCGGCGGCAGCAACCACATCGACCAGCGGCTTCTTTTGCAACTCGGGCACCAAGGCCTTGTGATACCAAGCCGTGGCTGCGAAGGTGGGCAGAAACAGCGGGTACGGCAGCTCGTTGCCATGATCGAAATGCAGAGTTTGCATATCAATGGCGAGCGACACCAACATCACGCCGTTCAAGAAAATGTCGTGCTTGTCCTGCAGGTGCAGGCTGAGGCCCGCAGCGCGGGTGGTGCCATAACTTTCGCCGATCAAATACTTGGGGCTGCCCCAACGGCCATAGCGAGTGATGTGCTGGCGGATGAATTCACCCACTGAGTCCAGGTCGCGTTGGTACTCATGAAACTCCGCCAGTTTTTCGCCTTCGGCCATGCGCGAATGGCCGGTTCCCACCGGGTCAATGAAAACCAAATCGCTGTCGGTGAGCAAGGTGTGTTCGTTGTCGGTCAAGGCATAGGGCGGCGGCGACGGCATGCCCATCTCGTCGGCCACCACGCGATGCGGCCCGGCAATGCCCAAGTGCAACCACACGCTGCTGGAGCCGGGGCCGCCGTTGAAGCTGAAGGTGATGGGGCGGGCTTCAACTTTCTTCACGCCTTTCAATGTGTAGGCGATGAAGAAAAAGCTGGCGCGCGGTTTGTCGGCCGAACGCAGGCCTTCTTTGCCAGCTTCGTCTTTGGCGCTGCCACCCAAATAATCGCGCAGCACCACGGTGCCCACAGTGGCGGTGTAGTCGAGCGTTTTTTTGCCCATCACCAGGCGGTGCTCGGTACTCACCAAGCGGTCTTGCAGCTCTGGTTTGACGGCCAGAACCGCTGGTGAGGAGGAAGGGCTCTTGTCAATGGAATCAGCCACGGTGTGCCTTGTCGGTAAAGTTCATGGCATGAACTCTAAGGCCACTTTGACCGCAGCACCCTCCCTTGTTCAACTGGCTGGCATTGACTTCACCAGCCGCCCGACGAAGCGCAAACCCATCACCGTGGCACTCGGTCAACTCGACAGAAGCGCACTGCGCTTGACGCGCCTTGACGAGCACACCACCTTCGATTCTTTCGCCGCATGGTTGCAATCACCTGGCCCATGGACAGGCGCGTTTGACCTGCCCTTCGGCCTGCCGCGAGAGCTGGTGCAAACACTCGGCTGGCCCTCGGAATGGCTGCCGTTAATGCATCACTACACGGCGTTATCGCGCGAAGAAATTCGCGACACCTTCGCTGCGTTTTGCAACGCACGCCCTGTCGGAGGCAAGTTCGCGCACCGCGCCTGCGACGGGCCTGCGGGCTCGTCGCCGTCAATGAAATGGGTGAATCCGCCGGTGGCCTACATGCTGCATGCGGGCGTGCCGCTGCTGATTGAATCGGGTGTGCACCTGCCCGGCTTGCACGACGGCGACACGGGCCGCGTGGCGCTGGAGGGCTACCCCGGTTTGTTGGCGCGCGAGCTGCTGGGAGTTCGCTCGTACAAGAGCGACGACAAAGCCAAGCAAACGCCTGAGCGCCTCATCGCCCGCAAAGACCTGCTCGACGGCCTGGAGCAAGGCCGCACGCGGCTTGGTGTGCGCTTGCGCTTGAGCCATGCGCAGCGCGACGACTTGGTGGCCGATGCTTCCGGCGACCGTTTGGACGCCGTGCTGTGCATGCTGCAAGCGGCTTGGGCGCATGGGCAGGCGGCCTACGGTTTGCCGCCGGAGATGAACCGCCTGGAAGGCTGGATCGTGACGGCACCGTGGGCCTGAAACGACACCTCATCGCCGACGGATGGTTCGCCGCAAAGGGCTGGACCAGCTTTCCGTTTCAGCGCGAGGTGTGGTCAGCGATGTTGGCGGGCCAAAGCGGTTTGCTGCACGCCACCACCGGGTCGGGCAAAACCTATGCGGTGTGGTTCGCGGCGCTGCTGCGTGGTTTGAAGCAGCCGCAAATCAGCAAAGGCAGCCAACCCCTGGGCGTGCTCTGGTTGACGCCCATGCGCGCTCTGGCGGCTGACACGGCGCGCGCGTTGCAAGCCCCGTTGGCGGATGTGGCACCACATTGGACCGTGGGCCAACGCACCGGCGACACGCCCGCTGCCGAACGCGCACGCCAAGACAAGCGCCTGCCCACTGCCTTGGTCACCACGCCCGAATCGCTCAGCGTGATGTTGTCGCGTGCCAATTCCCAAGCGGAGCTGACCGGCGTTCACACCGTCATCGTGGACGAATGGCACGAGCTGATGGGAAGCAAGCGCGGCGTGCAGGTGCAGCTGGCGCTGGCGCGGCTGCGGCGCTGGAATCCGAAGCTGGTGGTGTGGGGCTTGAGCGCTACCTTGGGCAACTTGCCCGACGCAATGCGGGTGCTGTTAGGCGATCAAAACAAGGGTGTGATGGTGCAGGGGCGTGTGGACAAATCCCTGCGCATCGACACGCTGCTGCCGCTGGAGCCCGGGCGCTTTTCTTGGGGCGGGCATTTGGGTGCGCAAATGCTGCAACCGGTGGTCGCGGAAATTGACAGTTCGGCAACCAGTTTGGTGTTCACGAACACCCGCTCGCAGGCCGAAATTTGGTATCAGCTGCTGTTGGAGGCGCGGCCCGATTGGGCCGGCGTGGTGGCGCTGCACCACGGCTCGCTCGACAAAAGTGTGCGCGAATGGGTGGAAAACGGGCTCAAGCAAGGTCACTTAAAAGCAGTGGTGGCCACCTCGTCGCTCGACCTGGGTGTGGACTTTTTGCCAGTGGAACGTGTGCTGCAAATTGGCTCAGCGAAGGGTGTGGCGCGGCTGCTGCAACGCGCAGGCCGCAGCGGCCACGCACCGGGCCGACCGAGTCGCATCACGCTGGTGCCCACCAACACTTTGGAGTTGGTGGAAGCCGCCGCAGCGCGAGATGCCGCCATCGCAGGCCGCATCGAAAAGCGCGACACACCCCACAAACCGCTGGACGTGTTGGTGCAGCACTTGGTGACCGTGGCCTTGGGCGGTGGGTTCACGGCCCTCGAGTTGTTTGACGAAGTGCGCAGCGCCCACGCTTACTGCGCGCTCACCGCAGCCGAATTTCAGTGGGCACTGGACTTTGTCGAGAAGGGCGGCAGCAGCCTGACGGCCTATCCCGAATACCGCCGCGTGCAAAACGTCGACGGTATTTACCGCGTGCCCGACGCCGCGATGGCGCGGCGTCACCGCATGGGCATAGGCACCATCGTCAGCGACTCGTCGATGCAAGTGAAGTACCAAACCGGCGGCAGCTTGGGCAGCATCGAAGAAGGCTTCGTGGCGCGCCTGCGCAAGGGCGACTGCTTTGTGTTCGCAGGGCGCGTGCTGGAGTACCTGCGCACCCAAGACATGACGGCCTATGTGAAGAAGGCCACCAAGAAACGCGGCGTGGTCAGCAATTGGGCGGGCGGCAAGATGCCGCTGTCCACCGAGCTGGCCGACAGCGTGGTGCTGATGCTGGAGAAGGCGGCAGCGGGCGATTTTTCGGCACCAGAAATGCAAGCCGCAAAACCGATGCTGCAAACGCAAATGCAGCTGTCAAAGTTGCCCACGCCGTCCAGCCTGTTGATTGAGCGCTTCACCTCGCGCGAAGGTCATCATGTTTACGTGTACCCGTTTGCGGGGCGCAGCGTGCACATGGGCTTGTCCAGCTTGCTGGCGTGGCGCTTGGCCAAAGACGCGCCCAACACCTTCAGCTTGAGCGTGAACGACTATGGCTTCGAGATGCTCAGCGCCGAGGCGTTTGACTTGTCTGGCTTGCTCAGCGGAAGCCTGTTCAGCGTGGCGCACTTGCTGCCCGACGTGCTCCAAAGTTTGAACAGCAGCGAGCTGGCACAGCGACGCTTTAGAGAAATTGCGCGGGTCTCCGGGTTGATCTCGGCAGGGTTTCCTGGCCAACCTAAAAGCGCACGACAACTGCAAGCGTCCAGCGGACTGTTCTACGAGGTCTTCAAAAAATACGATGCCAACAATTTGCTGCTGACTCAAGCCCAAACGGAAGTGCTGAGCCAAGAGCTTGACCTTGCACGTTTGACATCTTGCTTGCAAAAAGTCGCCTCACAGCGCGTTGAGTTTGTTGATTTAAAAGCCCCCAGCCCGTTCAGCCTGCCGTTGATGGTGGAGCGTTTGCGCGAAAAGCTCAGCAATGAAAAGTTGTCCGACCGATTGCAGCGAATCGTTCGCGATGCTCAGGAAGTGGCGGATGCTTGAAGGCCTCAAACTTCGCAAGCACATGCAGCGCCAATGAACAAACTCACCCATCTGTTGCGGCTGTCAAAGCCTGCCCGCCTGAAGCTCACGCTGTTGGCGCTGTGGCGGCTTTTCAAGCACCCGCAAACACCACGCGCCGCCAAATGGCTGGCGATTGCGGTATTGGCCTACGCCATCAGCCCCATCGACTTGATTCCCGATTTCATTCCGGTCATCGGGCTGCTTGACGACTTGGTTTTGGTGCCGCTGGGCGTGGCGATGGTCATCAAACTCACGCCAAAGCCGCTGTGGGAATCGTGCCTGCGCGAAGCCGAAACATCGAAAGAAAAGCTGCCGCGCATGTGGTGGGCAGCGGCTGCCATCGTGCTCGTTTGGGTCGTGGCTTTCGGCTTTTTTGCATGGTGGGGTGATTCGGTTGTTGGCAGCACCATGACCGGCAAACTGGTGACAGCGGGGTTGCTGTTGTGGTGCTCACTTTTGCATGCCGAAGAACTGGAAGCCACCGTGACGCGGGTGGTCGACGGCGACACCGTGTGGCTGCAGGCTGACACCGCGCTCAACGGCAAAAAAACCAAGCCCTTCAAGCTGCGCTTGCAGGGCATAGATGCCCCCGAACTGTGTCAACTCTGGGGCGCACAGGCCAGCGCTGCGCTGAATGCGCGGGTGCTGAACCAGCGCGTGCAGGTGCAAACACGCAGCAAAGACGACTTCAACCGCACGCTGGGGAACATTCGTTTGGAAAGCGAAGACATCAGCGCCTGGATGGTCAGCCAGGGCCATGCCTGGAGTTACCGATACGGGCGTAGCAACGGGCCTTATGCAGCAGAAGAGCGGGCCGCAAAGAGCGCGAGACGCGGCTTGTTTGCAGACCCAGCGGCACAGGAACCACGCAGCTTTCGCAAGGCGCACGGCTCTTGTTTTTAAAGTCTTCGCAGCAGGTCGAACGCTGACTTCACGGGCCCGGGCTACAGTGCCCTGAACTTGGTCTCACCCGATTTCCCACCCATGAAAGCCGCTCGCAAATGAAGCTCACACAAATCGCCAGATGCACGCTTGGCGCGTTGATTTTTTTCACTGGCGCGGCCGCTCACGCACAGGCATTTGACGCTGTTCGAATCTTCGGACCGGTTGGCCCTGACGGCAAAGGCGCGATTGGCGCGGCCGTGGTCAACAGCGCTGAGTTTTTAGGCTCCAAGCAGCGCAAAACCATGCTGTTGCCGGTGCTGGATTACCGCTGGAAGAACGGTTTTTTTGCCGGCACTTCCAACGGTGTTGGCTACCTGTTTGATACCGCACCCAACGTTCAATACGGACTGCGCGTGACCGCCGACTTCGGCCGCGACGCCGATAAATCAGCCGCGCTGACCGGCATGGGCGACATCGATGCCGCCGCCGAAATTGGTGGCTTCTTCAACTACTTTGTGACGCCACAAATCTCGCTCACCTCGTCGCTGCGTTACGGCGCAGGCAACGACAACAAAGGCGTGGTGATCGACCTGGGTGCCAACTACGCCGTGCAATTGGCACCGCAGTGGCGCGGTGCCGTGGGTGTGGCCACCACGTTTGCCAACAGCCACACCATGCAAAGCCGCTTCGGCGTGACACCCGCTCAAGCCATCACCAGCGGCTACGCGGCCTACGGTCCCGGTGCCGGTTTGCGCGATGCCCGCATCAGCGCCTCGGTCAACCACTTCTACAGCCGCCAAATTGCCATCACCGCAGCGGTGAGCGCCAGCGCCTTGCTGGGCGACGCCAAGAACAGTCCAGTGGTGCGCCAGAACTCAGCGGTGACGGGTGTGTTGGCGGTGAGTTACGAGTTTTGATGCAGCGCGCAGCGATGGCCTCGTGAGCCATCCAACCTGAATAGACGGCCTGCCAAATCCTCAAAGTCAACTCTGACTGTTTGTGCGCCAACTGGAAAATAGGTGCGACGATTTTCCAGTTGGCTGCAAATTAGTGAGCCTGCAAATCGCGCAAATTGGTCACTTGCGCATCAACGTGCTCTTGCCGAACATCGACTCCACCAAGTCCACCGCCACCTTAGCGGTGGCATTGCGCACGTCCAGCGCGGGGTTGAGTTCCATCACGTCCAGCGACGCGAGGCGGCCGGTGTCGGCGATCATTTCCATGCAGAGTTGGGCTTCGCGGTAAGTTGGGCCGCCCTTGACGGTGGTGCCCACGCCGGGGGCAATCGACGCATCGAGAAAGTCGACGTCGAAGCTCACATGCAAATGCGTGTTTGCGTCCAGCGTGGCCAAGGCCAACTCCATGGCGTGGCGCATGCCCATCTCGTCGATGTAGCGCATGTCAAACACTTCCAAATCCATCTCGTGCACAAAGCGCTTTTCGCCAGCGTCCACGCTGCGTATGCCAATTTGACGCACCCATTTCGGGTTGATGGCGGGCACCACACCGCCGATCTCGATCAACTCTTTCGGGCCGTGGCCGCACAGGCACGCCACCGGCATGCCGTGGGTGTTGCCGCTGGGCGTGAGCGTGTTGGTGTTGAAGTCGGCGTGGGCGTCTAACCAAAGCACGCGCAGCTTCTTGCCGACCTCGCGGCAGTGGCGCGCCACGGCGCTGATGGAGCCGACGCCCAGGCAGTGGTCGCCGCCCAACAAAATGGGCAAGCGGCCCAAGCTCAACTCGGCGTACATCGCGTCATGCACAGCGCGGTTCCAAGCCACCACTTCTTTCAAGTGCCGATAACCATCCACCGGCGGCAACCAAGGGTTGGCGGGGCCGCTGAGATTGCCTCTGTCAAGCACTTCCAGACCGTGGCTTTGCAACACGCTGACGATGTTGGCCACGCGCAGCGCCTCCGGCCCCATGCTGGAGCCGCGGCTGCCCGCGCCGATGTCGGTGGGCGCACCAATCAGGCTGATTTGGGTGTTCACGTGGACAGCTCCTTCAAGACTGGATCGGCTTCAAATGTCCACCGCGAATGCACCAGTCTGTGTCGGTGGCGCATCAAAACCGTACTCCGCAGACAGCACATCCCAGGCTTCTTCAGCGGTTTCGACGAAGCAGAACAAGTGCACATCGTTCGCTGAAATCATGCCGGTTTCAATCAGCACATCGAAGTTGACGAGCCGCGTCCAGAAGTCTCGGCCAAACAGCAAGATGGGGCGCTTGCGGCACTTGCCGGTTTGGATGAGCGTCATCGTTTCAAACAGCTCATCGAGCGTGCCAAAACCGCCAGGGAAGCACACCAGCGCAATGCTGCGCATCAAGAAGTGCATCTTGCGCATCGCAAAGTAGTGGAACTGGAAACACAACTCGGGCGTGATGTAGGGGTTGGGCTCCTGTTCGTGCGGCAGCACGATGTTCAAACCGATGCTGCGCCCGCCGACTTCAAACGCACCACGGTTGCCCGCTTCCATGATGCCGGGACCACCGCCGGTGACCACGTGCACGGGCGTTTGCATATCGCGGGTGCGGCTGGTGACGATGGCGGCAAAGCGGCGCGCTTCTTCGTAGTAGTGCGCCATTTGCACTCGCATTTCTGCGCGCTTGATTTCGGCCGCGTTGTCTGCCTGTTGAGCCTGCGCCAGCAGCACGGCAGCAGCTTCTCGCGAGGCGATGCGCGCGCTGCCAAAAATCACGATGGTCGACTCGATGCCCTGCTCGCGCTGAATCAATTCTGGTTTCAACAGCTCCAGCTGCATGCGCACCGGCCGCAACTCGTCGCGCAGCAAAAATTCGGTGTCGGTGAAGGCCAGGTTGTAGGCGCTTTCCGGGCCTTTGTAGCGCGACGCGATGGCGGCATTGCCTGCATCTTCTTGCGCACTGGGAAAGTTGCGAGCGGTGAGTTCGGTTTTAGTGTCCATGCTGCAGAGGTTAACGGCTTGGGATGTCGGAGGACCTCGAAAGGTGATGTTCTTGTGGGCGTTCTAGCGAGCGTTCTAGCGGCCGCTCTTGCGGACCCAGCAGGGCCGCAAAGTCGGCCAACAACGCTGGGGTACTGGCCATGAGGGAACCGCTTTCTAACAAAGATCGGCCGTCGCGCGCATGGATCACGGCCCCCGATTCGCGAAGCAGCGCGATACCAGCGGCGGCGTCCCAGGCGCCCATGTCGTGCTCCCAAAATGCATCGATGCGCCCGGCGGCCAGGTAGGCCATCTCCAACGCCATGGAGCCCGACCGGCGCACGCTGCCAAAACTGCTGAGCACGCGGCTCAACTCGCCCACGTACTGAGGCATGAGCGGGCTGATGGGTTTGGGGAACACGGTTGCAGCCATGGCGGTGATCGTTGCGCGCGGGGCGGCACACCGAATCGTGTTGCCGTTCACCACGGCACCGCGGCCGCGGATGGCACCAAAAAACTCGTTTCGGCACGGGTCAAACACGACACCCAACACAGGCTCGCCCTCTTCCACCAAGGCTATCGACACCGCGTATTGCGGGTAGCCACGCAAGTAGTTGGCAATGCCGTCCAGCGGATCCACCACCCACTGTGGCCCCCCGTTGTGGCCCGTGCAACCGCCTTCTTCACCTGAAAAACTGTGATCGGGGAAGTGCTTCAACACCACGTTGCGGATCAACGCTTCGGCTTCGCGGTCAATTTCGCTGGCCACGTCGCCCGGTTGCTTTTGCGTGATGACCACCGCAGCCAAGCGCGAGCGCGATGCCAACAAATGCGTGCCCGCTGCGTAGGCTGCTTGCTCAGCTGCTTTGGACGCTTTGCTCGGGTCGATCATTGGCGTGCTCCTGCTGTCATCACACCGCGCCCAAATTGGGTTTTGACAAACGGTTGACGTAATCGTGCTGCGCGGTGTTGATGGTGGAGCAGCGGTACTCCACCGGCCGGTCGCCGAAGCTCAACGCGGTGCGCCGCACTTGCAAGGCTGGCAGCCCAACGGGCAAGCCCAGCACGCGTGCAACATGCCGGTCTATCAACACACCGCGAGCACGTTCCAGCGCGCGAACCACGCTGATGCCGAATTCTGTTTGGTACATCTGGTAGATCGTGCCGCTGCGTTCCCGCAAGCGTTTTTCGGTCAGGCCTTTGAACAGCGTTGAAGACACGGTGAGACGGTCGTAGATCACCGCCCGGCCTTGCAGCAGCAGCCGGTTTTCAATTTGAAAAACCGCGTCGCCTGAGCGCAGTTGCAGAGCTTGTGCCACCTCTTCGTCAGCGCGCATGCGCTCGAACGAAACCAAATCGACGTTGGGCACTTCACGCAGACCGTCGGCACGCTCAACGTGGAAAAACTGGAACAAAAACCGGTCGGCGCTGTGACTGGCCACGAAGGTGCCACGGCCTTGTCGGCGAACCAAGAGGTGTTCGGCCGACAGCTCGTCCACCGCTTTGCGCAAGGTGCCTATCGAAACGCCGAACGCGCCGGCCAATTCGGTTTCGCTGGGCAGCGAACTGCCGGGCGGGTAAGTGCCGCCTTCAATGGCCGTAAGCAAGGCGCGTTTGACCACCCGGTAAAGCGGCATGCCTGCCGATTCGGGTGCGATGGTCGCGAACGACGGCGGCTCAACGAGGGAAGTCAAAACATGCATTGACTCAAATTATACATTCACGTCAACCAGTTCTGTCGCATCACTTAACTCATATATATGTGTTGTTTGACAGTGTCGGGTGCGTCATTACACTTCCCCGACTTATTCAGCAACACAGAGGCCATTCATGATTCATTTCGTATTGCACGACGCCCGAGACACCGTGGCGGTGGTGGTGGTGGAAGGTGTCAAAGCGGGCACTGCCATGACGGGTTGGGTCATGGACGACGACCGCATGATTCAAGTCAATGCGATGCAAGACATTCCCATCGGCCACAAAGTCGCGCTGTCCGACATGGCCACCGGCGACACCGTATTGAAGTACGGCATCGACATGGGCAAGGTGGTGGCACCCATTAAAAAGGGCGAGCACGCGCACGTTCAAAACATCAAGACCAAGCGTTGGTGAATTGACTTCCTCCTCCAAGGGCCACGAAGAGGCCCTTTCGGTGCCCAAGGGGGAGGGCACGGCGTGGAGGTGAAATCTACAAACACTCACCAGCTGCCCTTGCTCTTCCGCGACGCTTTGCAATCGAGACGGCTCGAACCTGCGCAGTCCACGATCACCTCTCGCCACCGCTTCACCCCCATCCCAACCTTCCCCCTTCAAGGGGACGGAGTTAAGACAAAGGCACTCCATGTCCATCATTTCCAAAGACACCACCTTCCTCGGCTACCGGCGTGAAAACGGCCGCGTGGGCATACGCAACCACGTCATCATCTTGCCGCTGGACGACCTGTCCAACGCCGCTGCCGAAGCCGTGGCGCACAACATCAAAGGGGCGATGGCAATCCCTCACCCTTACGGCCGTTTGCAATTCGGTGCCGATCTGGACTTGCACTTCCGCACCTTGATTGGCGCGGGCTGCAACCCCAACGTGGCAGCTGTCGTTGTCATCGGAATTGAAGACAGCTGGACCCAAAAAGTCGTGGACGGCATCAAGACCACTGGCAAGCCGGTGGTCGGATTTGGCATTGAAGGCCACGGCGACCACGACACCATTCTTCGTGCCAGCAAAGCGGCGCGCGACTACGTGCAATGGGCCAGTGAGAAGCAGCGTGAGGTGTGCGGCATTTCTGAGCTGTGGGTGTCGACCAAATGCGGCGAAAGCGACACCACCAGCGGCTGCGGCGCCAACCCCACGGTAGGCAATGCCTTCGACAAGCTGCACCCGCTGAACACCACGCTGTGCTTCGGTGAAACCACCGAGCTCACCGGCGGTGAACAAATCGTCGCGGCACGCTGCGCCACTGACGCGGTGCGCGAGCAGTTCATGTTCATGTTCAACCGCTATCAAGACGTGATCAACCGCCATAAAACCAGCGACCTGTCTGATTCGCAGCCGACCAAAGGCAACATCGCAGGCGGCTTGACCACCATCGAAGAAAAGGCGCTCGGCAACATCCAAAAAATCGGCAAGAAGTGCACGGTGGACGGCGTGATCGACAAGGCCGAAATGCCTACCCACCCCGGCCTGTGGTTCATGGACAGCAGCAGCGCAGCGGCCGAGATGGTCACGCTGTGCGCCGCCTCGGGTTTTGCGGTGCATCTGTTCCCCACCGGCCAGGGCAACGTGATCGGCAACGCCATCGTGCCGGTCATCAAAATTTGCGCCAACCCGCGCACCGTGCGCTTGATGAGCGAACACGTGGACGTGGACACCTCAGGCTTGCTGCAACGCGAAATCACGCTTGACCAGGCAGGCGACCAGTTGCTGGATTGCATGCTGCGCACTGCGAATGGTCGCCTGACTGCGGCGGAGGCTTTGGGTCACAGAGAGTTCGTTCTCACCCGACTGTTCGAGAGTGCCTGATGAAGATCGTCATCACCGAGTTCATGGACGAGCGCGCGGTGGCGCAGCTCGCGGAAGTGCACGATGTTTTGTACGACCCCAAGTTGGTGGACGACACACCGCGCATGCTCGTCGAGGCCGCCACTGCGCACGCTTTCATCGTGCGCAACCGCACCCAAGTTCGAGGTGATTTGCTGGCCGCGCTGAAGCACTGCAAAGTGATTGGCCGCTTGGGCGTGGGGCTGGACAACATCGACGTGCCGGCCTGCGAAGCGTTGGGCATGCAGGTGATTCCCGCCACCGGTGCCAACGCCCTGAGCGTGGCCGAATACGTGGTCGCCGCGGCCGTAATGTTGCTGCGTGGTGCTTATCAAAGCACCGCTGAAGTCACCGCCGGAAAGTGGCCGCGCAACGCTCTGAGCAATGGCCGCGAGGTGGGTGGCAAAACCTTGGGCTTGGTGGGCTTGGGTTCTATCGGTCAACTCACCGCCAAGCTGGCGCAAGGTGTGGGCATGAGCGTGGTCGCGTTCGATCCGATGATGGCCGCCGAGCATCCGGTTTTTGCGCAAACTGGCGTGCGCTGTGTGAGCTTGGATGTGCTGACCGCATCGGCCGATGTCGTCAGCTTGCATGTGCCTTTGCTGCCTTCCACGCGCGACCTCTTTAACGCAGCGCGCATCGCAGCAATGAAGCCGGGCGCGGTGCTCATCAACAGCGCGCGCGGCGGCGTGGTGGATGAAGCCGCCTTGGCAGGCGCGTTGAAGTCGGGCCACTTGGGTGGCGCGGCTTTGGATGTGTTCGGCACTGAGCCCGTGCCCGCCAGCAACCCGTTTGCAGACTGCCCGAACTTGCTGTTGACGCCGCACATCGCGGGCGTGACGGCCGAGGCGAATGAGCGGGTGTCGTTCATGATTGCGGACCGGGTGTTGGCGGCTTTGGTCTAGCTCCCTCCCCCACGGGTCACGAAGGGGCCCTTTCAGTGCCCATGAGGAAGGGCCGGGGCGGGGGGTGAAATCTCCAACCACTGGCCAGCCTTACTTCGACGATACAACCCCCGTCCCAGCCTTCCCCCTTGAAAGGGAAGGAGCAAAGCGCCTGTCGGCGAACCAGGATTGCCATGCCCCAGATCACCCTCCAAGAAGCCCGCAATATCGTCAGCGCTGCACTCCAGAGCGCAGGCGCACACGCACCCATGGCCGACGCCACCGCGCGTGCGTTGGTGCTGGCGGAAGCGCAAGGCTTGGCATCGCACGGCCTCAGCCGCGTGGGCCAATACAGCACCCATTTGCGCAATGGCCGCGTCAATGGCGCAGCAGTTCCGACCGTGATGCACACGAAACCCGCCGCCGCCATCGTCGATGCGCAAGAAGGCCTGGCCTTCCCGGCTTGTGACCTTGCCGTGGCAGAGGCGATCCGCCGCGCCAGTGAATGCGGCATCGCCATCGTCGGCGTCAGCAACAGCCACCACTGCGGTGTGGTGGTGGACCACCTGCGCGCCGTGGCTTATGCAGGCCTGGTGGGCTTGGGCTTTGCCAACTCACCTTCAGCGATGCCCGCAGCCGGTGGCAAGCACCCGATTTTTGGCACCAACCCGGTGGCCGCCGTGTTTCCTCGGCGCGGCACCGACGCGCTGATGATCGACCTGAGCTTGAGCGAAGTGGCGCGCGGCAAATTGATGGTGGCGGCCAAGGCGGGCCAGTCAATTCCGCTGGGCTGGGCGCTCGACAAAAACGGCCAACCCACCACCGATCCGCAAGCCGGAATGGACGGCTCCATGCTGCCCGTGGGCGCGGCCTCGTCTCCCAAGGGCGCCATGTTGGCCTTGGTGGTGGAGCTGCTGGTCACCGCCCTCATCGGCGCGCAATTTGGCTTTGAAGCATCGAGCTTTTTTGTGGACGCAGGCAACCGTCCGCGCATCGGCCAAACCTTCATCGTGATCGACCCCGGCGCGTTGGCCGGCCGCGAGTACTTCCTCGACCGGCTCGAAGTGCTGGTCACTGAAATGCTCAGCGATGACGGCGTGCGTTTGCCCGGAGCGCGCCGCGAAACCTTGAGGCGCGCGGCTGAAGTCAGCGGTATCAATGTGAGCGACGCGATGTTGGAGAGTTTGCGCAAAGCCGGTTAGCCTGTAGGAAGCCTCAAGCTTTCACCGCAGAAGCGCTGAGACGCAGAGAGCGCTGAGCCAAACGCAAAGAACGCTAAGAACACAAAGCTGGATCGTCTTTTTTACCTCCATCTTTTTTCTCTGCGTTTGCTCCGCCCTCGCTGGGCCTATGCGCTTCTGCGCCTCTGCGGTGAAGGTTTTTAAAATCTTTGAAACACATGTCAAACCAGGAGCAACGCAATGCAAAGACGTGACCTCATCATTTCCGCAACCGCTTTGTTGCCCGTCATCGCTTGGGCTCAAGACGCCGATTACCCCAAAGCGGGCAGCACCATTCGCTACGTGGTGCCCTTCCCGCCCGGCGGTCTCACCGACGTGATGGCGCGGCTGGTGGGCCAACAGCTGGCAGAGCGTTGGAAGGTCAGCGTGGTGAACGACAACAAAGCCGGCAACGGCGGGCAAATTGGGGCCGACTTGGTGGCCAAATCAGCGCCCGATGGCAACACCCTGTTGGCCATCACCCTCACCCATGCGGCCAACGTCACGCTTTTCCCCAAAGCGCCCTTCAGCTTCACCAGAGACCTGCGCCCGGTAGCCTTGCTCGCAGGCTCGCCCATGCTCATCGTGGTGCCCGCCAGCAGCCCCATCACTTCATTCAAAGACCTGATGGCGGCGGCCAAAACGCGCAACCTCAACGCCGGCTCCAGCGGCAACGGCACGCCTCCGCATCTGACATTGGCGCTGTTCAACGACATCAACAAAAGCCAAATTCAACACGTGCCCTACAGGGGCGGCTCACCGGCCATTGCCGACCTGATCGGCAGCCAAATTGACGTGGTTTTCTCCAACATGCCCGAGAGCATTGCGCACGTGAAAAGCGGCAAGCTGCGCGCCTTGGCGATTGCCAGCACGGCTCGCCACCCGCTGGTGCCCGACGTGCCCACCACCGCAGAGGCAGGCATGCCCGGCCTTCAGGTTGAAAACTGGACGGCCCTGATGGCACCCGCTGGCATGGCCGACGCGTCGGTGCAAAAGCTCAGCGCCGAGGTGTTGAAGATCATGCAAACGCCCGACTTGGAAGAGCGCGCAAGAACTCAGGGCTTTCGGGTCGACGCACGCGGCAGCGAGCGGTTTGCGGCCTATTTGACAGACGAAATTGCGCGCTGGGCCAAAGTGATTTCGGTGGCGGGAATCAAGCCCGATTGAATAAGCTGAGGCGGCGAAGAGTTTTCGGTGGGTCTGATCGCAATGCATCAGCAACTGGTTCTGCACCACACAGCACTCTGCCCTGGGCAGCAAGACGGCTTCGGGGATCAACGCGATGGCCGCGGCTTGCGCGGTGTCTAGTTCGGCATTAAGCGCTTGCAAACCAGCACTGAACGCCGCTGCGCTGATCTGCACGCCTGGCGCTGCGCTGCCTTCGTAGCCGCCCACCGACACCACATCGCAAGCGCCGCCGCCGTTTTGAAAGTACAGCTGCAGGACGCTGTAGAAAACGTAAAAACCGCGGGTTTGCGCGAGTGAACATTGCGAACCCGCAAGCGCCAACGCACCCTGATCGGTGGAAGCCGTTTCGGTGAGGCTGAAGCGCACGTGCAGCTGAGTGGGAGCGCCTCCAAAGCAGCGATCAAAGTCGACCATCGAAGTCACGCGCCAGCGCGTGTCGCGCAGCGACGTGCCGTTGTGCTCGGCCCTTTCGGTGTAGCCCAAAAAGACAGGAATCGAAGTGCCCACGGCTTCAACAGACCGCGCAGCGCGAGGCAACTCATCCGCAAACACACCGGGAACCATCGTGACCATGGCCTGCCTGCTTGAATGCCTTCCAAAGGAAGGCCTGTGCAGTGTGCGCGCCGCACCCGTGGCGCAACCTCCCTAAAGCGTCACGCGATGTTGTGCGTGCACTCACAACTTACGGTGGCGTTCTGCAATTGCCACTCAACCACTCAACCCCAGCACCTTGCCCTTCTTGTCCGCCTTGAATTTCCCTTTGACACTGCGCATCAAGATGGTCGGGAAACTCACCGGCAAGGTCTGCGGGAAATCGCGGCTGTAGTGCAGGCCGCGGCTTTCGTGGCGCATCAAGGCGGAGCGCACGATGAGCTCGGCGCAGTCGACCAAATTGCGCAACTCCAGCAGGTCGCGGTTGACGCGGAAGTTGGCGTAGTAATCGTCAATTTCACTGCGCAGCAATTTGATGCGGTGCAGCGCGCGCTCTAGCCGCTTGGTGGTGCGCACGATGCCGACGTAGTTCCACATCAGCAGGCGCAACTCGTCCCAGTTGTGCGAGATGACCACTTGCTCGTCGGCGTTTTCGACCTGGCTTTCGTCCCAGTTGGGCAGCGCGGGCGTGGCGGGCACGGCGCGGGCCAGGATGTCGTCAGCGCAGGTGTGGCCGAGCACCACGCACTCGAGCAGCGAGTTGCTTGCCAATCGGTTGGCGCCGTGCAAGCCGGTGTAAGTGGTTTCGCCCACCGCGTAGAGGCCGGGCAAATCGGTGCGGCCGTTCAGGTCGGTGACCACGCCGCCGCAGGTGTAGTGGGCAGCAGGCACCACCGGGATGGGATGGGTGGTGATGTCGATGCCAAGCTTGAGGCAGCGGGCGTAGATGGTGGGGAAGTGTTCCTTCAAAAACTCGGCACCCAAATGCGTCGCGTCGAGCCACACATGGTCAACGCCGTGCTTTTTCATCTCGAAGTCGATGGCGCGGGCAACGATATCGCGCGGGGCCAACTCCAAGCGTGCGTCGTGCGCAGCCATGAAGCGCGTGCCGCCTGCACCTCCCGCATCAGCCGGGCCGGTGCTGGGCAGCTTGAGGTAAGCGCCTTCGCCGCGCAGTGCTTCGGTGATCAGGAAGCTTCGTTCTTGCGGGTGATACAGGCAAGTCGGGTGAAACTGGATGAACTCCATGTTGCCCACGCGGCAGCCTGCGCGCCACGCCATGGCAATGCCGTCGCCGGTGGACGTGTCGGGGTTGCTGGTGTAGCGGTAGACCTTGCCCACACCACCGGTGGCCAGGACCACGGCAGAGGCGGGCAGCGTGTCCACACGCTGGGTGTCGATGTCGAGCGCGTAAACGCCGTAGCAATGGGGCGCTTCGTCGCGCTTTAACAAGCGTGAGGTGATGACGTCCACCGCCATCCAGCGCTCACGCAGCTCGATGTTGGGGTGGGCTGCCACTTCGTCCAAAAGCACATCGTGGATGGCTTTGCCGGTGGCGTCTGCCGCGTGCGCGATGCGCCGCACCGCATGGCCGCCTTCGCGCGTGAGGTGCAGGCCCAGCGGGCCGTCGGGGTCGGTGGTGAAGGGCACACCGCGATCGACCAGCCACTGAATGGCTTCGGCGCTGTGCTCGGCAATGAAGCGGGCGGTGTGTTCATCGACCAAACCGCCACCGGCGTCTTGGGTGTCGTTGACGTGCGAGGCAATGCTGTCGTCACTGCCCAGCACACCGACGATCCCCCCCTGCGCCCAAGCGGTGGCGGCTTCGTTGAGGTTGCGCTTGGCCAGCACGACGACCTTGCGCGTTTGCGCCAAATGCAGGGCCACCGTGAGGCCCGCAAGGCCCGCGCCAATGATGACGACGGGGGCGTCGGTTTCGGCGTTCGGCGCGATGTTCGGCGCAGTATTGGGCGCGGTATTGGGCGCAGTATTCGACACAGTATTGGGCGATGCGATTGACATGGGGGCGGCTGCTGCGAGTGCGTGCAAATTGCCCAACGAATTCTATCGATGGGCCGATTGATGCGCAGCGTTTGGGGGATAGCGACGCGACCCGGTCAGCGCAGCCGTTCCCCGGGCCACAGGTCAGCGCAAACGGCCCGCGCTCAGCGCTTGCCCTGCAACTTCGCAAACGCATCGGCCATCGCCGAAGCTGCGGGTGCTGGCGCGCTCACACCGGATGGCCTTGCAGCGCCTGACCCGTGTCGCTGTTGCCCGCGATCCGCTGGCCGATAGGTGTTCGCGTCACCCGCTGTGTTCCCGGAAGCCACCGGCTTGGCGTCCAGCTTCATCGTCAGCGCAATGCGCTTGCGCGCCAGGTCCACCTCCACCACCCGCACCTTGACGATGTCGCCGGTTTTGACCACCTCGCGCGCATCGGTGACGAACTTGTTGCTCAGCTGACTAACGTGCACCAAGCCGTCTTGGTGCACACCCAAATCAATTAACGCGCCGAACTGCGCAACGTTAAAGACCGTGCCTTCCAGCAGCATGCCGGGTTCCAAGTCTTTGATGTCTTCGACGCCGTCGTTGAAGCGCGCCACTTTGAAATCGGGGCGCGGGTCGCGGGCGGGTTTTTCCAATTCGGTGAGGACGTCTTTCACCGTGATGGCACCAAATTTTTCGTCGGCAAAGGCTTCGGGCTTGAGCGCTCGAATCACATCGGCATGGCCCATCAATTCGCGCGCAGGCTTTTTGACCGCACTCAAAATGCGTTCAACCAGCGGGTAGGTTTCAGGGTGAACGCCCGATTGATCGAGCGGGTTGTCGCCGCCGCGAATGCGCAAAAAGCCGGCGCTTTGCTCGAAAGTTTTCGGGCCCAAGCCGCTCACGTCGAGCAGTTGTCGACGGTTGCGAAACGCGCCGTTGGCATCGCGCCAGCGCACGATGCTGCCAGCCACTGCGGGGCTCAGGCCCGACACGCGCGACAGCAACGGGGTGGAGGCGGTATTCAAGTCCACGCCGACCGAATTGACGCAGTCTTCAATCACCGCGTTCAAGCTGCGCATCAAGTCGCCCTGGTTCACGTCGTGCTGGTACTGACCCACTCCAATGCTCTTGGGTTCGATCTTCACCAGCTCGGCCAATGGGTCTTGCAGACGGCGCGCAATGCTCACCGCGCCGCGGATGGTCACGTCCAAATCGGGCAGCTCTTTGCTCGCGTACTCGCTGGCGGAGTACACCGAGGCACCGGCTTCGCTGACCACCACGCGCTCCATGTGCATGCCGGGTGCCAGCGTCTGAAGGCGCTTGATGAGATCAGCCGCGAGCTTGTCGGTTTCACGGCTGCCGGTGCCGTTGCCAATGGCAATAAGGTTCACGCCGTGCGTGGCGCACAACAGACCCAAGGTGTGCAACGAGCCTTCCCAATCTTGGCGCGGCTCCAGCGGATAAATGGTGCTGTGGGCCAACACCTTGCCGGTGGCGTCGACCACCGCCACTTTGCAGCCGGTGCGGATGCCGGGGTCCAGGCCCATCACCACGCGCGGGCCAGCGGGTGCCGCCAACAACAAGTCGCGCAGGTTCTCGGCAAACACCTTGATGGCCACGCGCTCGGCCTCTTCGCGCAGGCGGCTGAACAGGTCACGCTCCAAACTCAAACTCAGCTTGACCTTCCAGCTCCAGGCCACGCATTTGCGGATGAGGTCGTCGCTGGCGCGCTGGCTGTGACTCCAACCCAAGTGCACCGCAATGCGGCCTTCGGCCAAAGACACCGAAGGGGTCGCTGACGCTCCCGTGGGCTTGCCGGGCACCAACTCTTCGTCCAGCGCCAACTTGGCTTCTAAAAACTCCAAGGCGCGACCCCGAAACACCGCCAGCGCGCGGTGCGACGGTACGGTGCGTATGGGTTCGGCGTAATCAAAGTAATCGCGGACCTTGGACGCGTCCGGGTGCGTGCCGTCCTTGCCTTCCAGCAACTTCGACTTGAACAGCGCGTCACCCCACAGCCATTCGCGCAGCTTGCCCACCAGCAGCGCGTCTTCGGCCCAACGCTCGCTCAAGATGTCACGCACACCGTCGAGTACCGCGTGCCCGTCGGCAAAGCCGCCTTCTGCGTTGACGAAGACTTCGGCCTCGGAAAGTGGGATGAGCGCGGGGTTGGCAAACAGCTTATCGGCCAAAGGCTCAATGCCCGCTTCACGCGCAATCATGGCCTTGGTGCGGCGCTTCACCTTGTAGGGCAGGTAGACGTCTTCCAGGTCTTGCTTGGTGGCGGCGGCTTGCACCGCAGCCCGCAACTCGGGCGTCAACTTGCCTTGGTCTTCGATGCTTTTGAGCACGGCGGCGCGGCGCTCTTCCAGTTCGCGCAAATACGCCAAACGCGCTTCGAGTTCACGCAGCTGAATGTCGTCCAACTCACCGGTGACTTCCTTTCGGTAGCGCGCAATAAAGGGGACGGTGGCACCGCCGTCCAGCAGCTCCACCGCAGCGTTCACTTGGGCGGGCCGGACTTTGAGCTCGGCGGCAATTTGCAGAAGAATTTTGTTCAAAACGGGAGGGTCCGGAAAGTCAGATCAAGGTGAAAAAATGTGAGCCGCAGGGGTCAAAACGCGGCGCAGTGTGCCACGGCCACCGCCGCAGTCTGGCAGGCTTGGCGTGCTGAGCAGGGTGCTAAAAACGTTGCCGCAGATACGCCAAAGCACCCTGCCCTGCGCAGTAGCCGCTGGCCATGCAGGCGGTCAGCAAATAGCCGCCAGTGGGAGCTTCCCAATCCAGCATTTCACCGGCGCAAAAAACACCTTCCTGCGCCTGCAACATCAAGCCTTCGTCGAGTGCCTCGAAGCGCACACCACCCGCACTGCTGATGGCTTCATCGATGGGTCTGGCTGCCGCCAAAGTCAGTGGCAAGGCTTTGATCGCCGCAGCCAATTCGGCGGGTTGACTCATCACCTCACGCGGCAGTAATTCATGCAGCAGTGCAGCCTTCACGCCGTCGATACCAAGCCGACTTTTCAGGTGCGTGGCCAAGCTGCGCGAACCACGCGGACGCGCCACTTCAGCAGCCACAAAATTGGCGTCTCGTTGCGGCAACAGATCAATGTGAACCACCGCCTGGCCACTTGCAAGCACAGAGTCCCGCACCGGCCCTGAGGCTGCATATATCAAGTTGCCCTCCACGCCGCCATCGGTGATGACGAATTCGCCCGCCTGATGAAACTCTGCACCGTCCAAACCTTGAAAGCGCAGCGCCACATTCTTCAGCGGATGGCCTGCAAAGCGGCTGCGGAAATACTCACTCCAACCACCCGTGGCGGCAGCGCCTTGGACATCAAAGCCGCAATTTGACGGCAGCAGCTCAGCCACGTTGACGCCGTGCTGGCGCAGCAATGGCACCCAGGCGCCGTCGGAACCCAAGCGCGCCCAACTGCCGCCGCCCAAAGCCAGCAACAGTGCATCGAAACGCTCGCTGCGGTGGCCAAGTGGCGTCGCGAACACCAGCGCCCCTGCGCCGTCCCAGCCCAACCAGCGGTGCCGCATGTGAAAGCGCACGCCTTGCTGGCGCAGGCGGTGCAGCCAACCGCGCAGCAGTGGCGCGGCTTTCAAATCGCTTGGGAACACGCGGCCTGAGCTGCCCACGAAGGTGGTAATGCCCAAGCCCTGCGTCCACTCACGCAGCTGCGATGGGCCGAACACATTCAACATCGGCGCGATGCTGGAACTTCGCGCTGCGTAGCGTTGCACGAAGGGCCCAACTGGCTCCGAGTGAGTGAGGTTCAAGCCGCCTTTACCCGCCAGCAAAAACTTGCGGCCCACCGACGGCATGGCGTCAAACAAATCAACCTGCGCACCGCCGAGCGCCAGCACTTCAGCTGCCATCAAACCTGCGGGGCCTCCGCCTACGACAGCCACGCGGGCGTTGACCGCAGATGCAGCCTGGATCGCCACGTCACCGATGCGCATGGCTGGTCACCCCAAACGGGAACGCGACGCTGAGGTCGATGACGCTGCTGCTCAACGGCCCGCGCAGCGACTTCACTTTGCCGCCGCTCAGGCGCAGCGAAAGCTGCTTCGTGACTTCAATGTCCACATAAGCCATCGGTTGCACCAATGCGCCGCCCCGAGTTTCAATGCCGCCGCCGCCCGCCGCTCCGGCCAGGAGTTCAGCGCCCACGCGCGTTCCTGCAAACACCGGCCATTGCGTGCCCACACCCAACATGCCCGCCGAGTAGCCTCCCGCGCCGCCCGCCAAGGCAGTGTGCGCTTGGCCGCTGACGTAAAAGTTGTTGGCAACGAAGCGGTTCACTTTCAGAGTGACGGCGTCCAAGTTGCGCACCGTTGCGTCTTTGCGCGCTGCCTTGTAGCGTGAAGCGCCACCCACCCATTCGCTGCGCGTGGTGCGCCCAGGTGCCGAAGTGTCGTAAGGGTCGTCCAAGATGAGATTGAGCGCAGCCGTGGCGTGCAGCGCGCGGAACCGGCCCTGCGGCGCGGTCGTGTAGCCGCCTTCCAGTGTCAGGCCCATGTCGCGTGTGAGGCGCACGATGCCGTAGGCAGCGCCTCTGAGCAGCAAGCCTCCGCCCACGCTCACGTCCCCGCCGCCGCCCATGCCCGCAGCCACGCGCGCGCCCAACACCACTTGGTCGCGCCACACGGCACGCTCGGTGCCCAAGGTGGCGAGGTATTCGGCGTAGCCCGCCACGCCACCGCTGGCCGCACCCGCCGCCTCAATGCCCCAATAGTTGTTGTCGGTCAACGCACGCTCCATGCGCACGCCCACGATGCCAATCTTCGCGTTCAGCGGCCCGCCGCTGATCCGCGTCACACCCGGGCGCGGGCTATAGAAACCCGCCACCGCTTGGACCCGGTCGAAGCCGATGCCAGTGCGGCCAAGAATGGGGGAACTGACGGGATAACCAGATTCAGACAAAAGGCTGCGAGCGATATAGCGGAATTCGGAGTTGGTGCTCCACACCAAGCCGAATTGACTACTTTTGATTTGGCCGCTGGGAAAGCGCACTTGTGA
>JANPNT010000046.1:0-7573 GCA_031427655.1 Burkholderiales bacterium | reverse complement strand
GTGGGCTACGGCAAGGAATCGTTCACTCCCCACTCACTCACCCTGACGATGGTCGGTGCCGCGATGTTGTGGGTGGGCTGGTTTGGCTTTAACGCGGGCTCGGCCCTGGAAGCCGGCAACAGCGCCATCTTGGCCTTCATGAACACCTTCTCCGCCGCGGCCGCAGCCGTGCTGGCGTGGTGCATCGGTGAAACGCTGATGCGCGGCAAGGCGTCGATGTTGGGTGCGGCTTCGGGCGCGGTGGCCGGCTTGGTGGCCATCACCCCCGCAGCAGGTAATGTGGGCCTGATGGGCGCGATGGTGATTGGCCTGACAGCTGGTTTTGCCTGCCTGTGGGGCGTGAACGGGCTCAAGAAACTCTTGGGTGCCGATGACTCCTTGGACGTGTTTGGCATCCACGGCGTCGGCGGCATTGTGGGCGCGCTGCTGACAGGGGTGTTCAACAACCAGTCGCTCGGCGGGCCTGGCATCGTCACCGACTGGGTGACTGCATCGATGGCCTCCAACGGCATTGGCGCTCAAGTGTGGATCCAGCTCAAAGCGGTGCTGTTGACGGTGGTTTGGTCGGGCGTGGTGTCGCTGATCGCCTACAAGATCGTTGACTTGGTGATCGGCTTGCGCGTGAGCGAAGAAGAAGAGCGCGAGGGCCTGGACATCACCTCGCACGGCGAGACGGCATACCATAAATGACGGGTCAGGCGGGCGCTTCGAGAGTTGAGCGCTCTGCCCATTGAGCGCTTCACTGGCACCAGCGGGCCACCTTCGGGTGGCCCTTTTCTTTGGGTTGTTGGTTTACAGCTGTCTTCTTCTCGGTAGCAACCTTGAACGGGTTGCGGGCAAGCTCAGCTGTCTACATTAGGCGTTGGTGTTCCCTTCAACGACAGATTCCCGGATTTCGACCCATGGTTCCCCACCTTGTTACTGCGCTTACCGGCCCGATCAACGAATTGGAGTTGCGGATCATTGAATCGCTGCCCGCCATTGAGCGGTGGTTTCGATTGGAGTGGATGGAGCACACACCGCCGTTCTACACCTCGGTCGATGTGCGCAACGCGGGTTTCAAGTTGGCCCCGGTGGACACCAATTTGTTCCCCAACGGTTTCCATCACCTGACGCCTGAAATGCTGCCTTTGGCGGTGCAGGCGGCCATGGCAGCGATTGAGAAAATTTGTCCCGAAGCAAAGAACTTGCTGCTCATTCCTGGCCCCCAAACCCGCAACACGTTTTACTTGGCCAACGTCGCGCGGCTGATGCAAATACTTCACACGGCCGGGCTCAATGTGCGGCTGGGCACGCTGGACCCAAGCATCACCAAAGCTTCAACGGTTGAACTGCCAGACGGCACCAGTCTGACCATGGAGCCACTGATTCGAGAGCGCGGCCGCGTCGGCTTGAAAGACTTCGACCCCTGCACGGTGTTGTTGAACAACGACCTCTCAACCGGTGTGCCCGCCGTGTTGGAAAACCTGCACGAGCAATTCTTGTTGCCACCGCTGCACGCCGGTTGGAAAGTGCGGCGCAAATCGGCGCACTTCACGGCCTACGAGGAAACCGCCAAGCGGTTTTCCAAGCTCATGGGCATCGACCCGTGGCTCATCAACCCCATGTTCGCCAAAGCGGAAAACATACGAATCACCGATGCCGAAGGTGTCGATTCCTTGCAAACCCAAGCCGATGCCCTGCTCACCAAAGTGCGACGCAAGTACAAGGAATACGGCATCAACGAGAAGGCCTTCATCGTCATCAAACCCGACGCAGGCACCAGCGGCTTGGGGCTGATGACGGTGCGTGATGCCAAAGACCTGAGCGGCTTGGGCGACCGGCTGCGCAACAAATTCAGTGCCCACAAAGTGGATGGCAGCGCCCAGGTCGGCGAGGTCATCTTGCAGGAAGGTGTGCCCACCTATGAGCGCGTGAACGACGCCGTGGCCGAGCCGGTGGTCACCATGATCGACCGCTACGTGGTGGGCGGCTACTACCGCGTCAACGCCGCCCGGGCCACGGACGAGAACCTCAATTCGCCCGGCGCGGCCTATGTGCCTTTGGCGTTCGCCGAAGCCAGTCAAATGCCCAAGCCTGGCAGCAAACCCGGTGCCAGCGCGCCGAACCGTTTTTACATGTACGGCGTGATCGCGCGCTTGGCGACGGTAGCCGCCAGCTACGAATTGGAAGCCACCGACCCGAACGCCGAGGTCTACGAATAGGCCAATTTCTGTACGGCGGCAAGCGCTGAAGATCGGCGGTGGCTGCGCTGCAAGATAATTGGGTCAAGCTGGCGCAGGCCGCTGCACGGGGGCAAAATACGGCGCTTACCCATTGATGCCGCCTGACTTTCCCTGCGGTACGTTTTGTGAGCAGTAAAACCAGTTCGTCCAGTTTGACCACTCTGACATTGGGTGCCCTTGGGGTGGTTTACGGCGACATCGGCACCAGCCCGCTGTACGCGCTGCGCGAAGTTTTTGCCACCAAACACGCCACGCTGTCGCAGCCCGATATTTTGGGCGTGCTGTCGCTGGTGTTCTGGACGCTGACGGTCATCGTTTCGCTCAAATACGTGACGCTCATCATGCGCGCCAACAACAACGGCGAGGGCGGCACGATGGCGCTGATGGCCCTGTCGTCGCAGGCCACGCAAGGCCGACCGCGCTTGCGCAACGCGCTCATCATCATGGGTATTTTGGGGGCTGCGCTGTTTTACGGCGACGGCGTCATCACGCCGGCCATCTCAGTTTTGTCGGCAGTTGAAGGCCTGGAGGTGGTCACGCCCGCGTTCAAACCTTATGTGGTTCCCATCACCTTGATCGTCATCACTGCTTTGTATGCGGTGCAGCGATACGGCACCGGTGTCATGGGCCGCTGGTTTGGGCCCTTCACCGTGCTGTGGTTTGTGGTGATTGGGTTCTGGGGTGTGGTGTGGATCATCAAGGCACCGCAGGTGCTGGCGGCACTGAACCCATGGCACGCCTTGAGTTTTGCCGTCGACCACGGGCGCGTGACTTTGTTGGTGCTGGGCGCGGTATTTTTGGCGGTGACGGGTGCCGAGGCGCTGTATGCCGACATGGGGCACTTCGGTCGCAAGCCGATACAGCTGGCGTGGTTCGCGCTGGTGTTCCCGGCCTTGGTGTTGAACTACTTTGGCCAAGGCGCGTTGATGTTGAGCGAGCCCGCCAAGGCCGACAACCCCTTCTTTAATATGGTGCCGAGCTGGTTTCTGATACCCATGGTCGTGATGGCCACCATGGCCACGGTGATCGCTTCACAGGCCACCATTTCCGGCACGTTTTCGCTCACCAAGCAGGCCATTCAGATGGGTTACTTGCCGCGCTTTCGCGTGCTGCACACCTCCGTCAAAGAGTTGGGCCAAATCTACATTCCGGCGGTGAATTGGGCCCAGTACGCGGCCATCGTGATCGCGGTTCTGTACTTTGGTTCGTCCAGCGCGCTGGCCACGGCCTACGGCATCGCAGTCACCGCCACCATGGTGCTGACCACGCTGATGACTTTTTTCGTCATTCGTTACCGCTGGAATTACCCGTGGTGGCTCTGCGTGGGCGCCACCGGTTTCTTCCTGGCGATTGAGCTGGTGTTCTTCTCGTCCAACATCTTGAAAGTGTTCTCGGGCGGTTGGTTCACTTTGCTGATCGCCGGGCTGGTGTTCACCATCATGATGACCTGGGCGCAGGGCAGTCGCATGCTAAGCCGCAGCCTGCGTGCTGACGCCATCGAGCTGAAACCCTTCTTGAAAAGCGTGCTTGCCAACCCGCCCATGCGTGCGCCGGGAACGGCCGTGTTTTTGAACGCCGAAGCCGATCTGACACCCTCCGCGCTGCTGCACAACCTCAAACACAACAACGTGCTTCACGAGACAAATTTGTTCGTCAAGGTCAACACGCTGGACGTGCCGTGGGTGCCATTTGCCCAGCGAGCCACCGCCGAGGTACTGGCCAAAGGCTGCTGGTCCATTACCTTGAACTTCGGCTTCAAAAATGACCTGGACGTGCCTTTGGCCTTGGAGCTGCTGAAGGGCCGGGGCATCGAACTGGACACCATGACCACGTCGTATTTCCTGTCCCGCGCCACGGTGGTGCCCACGCTGGGTGACGGCATGGCCGCTTGGCGCGAAAAGCTGTACGCCAGCATGCACCGCAATGCGGCTCCAGCGGCCGACTTTTTGAACTTGCCGACCAACCGTGTAGTGGAGTTGGGAACCAAGGTGCAAATCTAGGTTCGGCGCGCACGCAGGGCACGAAACCCTGCCTCGTCGGGCGCAGAATCTGTACCCCAACGCTGTTCGGGCTTCCCTTTGAGCAACTCATCTGCGTCAACCAAGTCCAGCTTGGCAGCTCTCACCCTTGGCGCCATTGGCGTGGTTTACGGCGACATCGGCACCAGCCCTTTGTACGCACTCAAGGAGGTTTTTGCACACGGCCATGTGCCGCTCACGCCACAAAACATTTACGGTGTTTTGTCGTTGGTGTTTTGGACGCTCACCGTGGTGGTGTCCATCAAATATGTGCTGTTGATATTGCGCGCCGACAACAACGGCGAAGGCGGGCTGATTGCCATGCTGGCTTTGGCCTCGCAAGCCGTCAAAGACAAACCGGTGTTGCGCAGGCGCTTGCTCATGCTGGGCATTTTTGGCACCGCCATTTTCTTTGGCGACGGCGTCATCACGCCGGCCATTTCGGTGCTGTCGGCCATGGAGGGGCTGAAGGTGGCGGCACCCGGGTTGGAAAAATACGTGGTGCCGCTGACGCTGGTGGTGCTGACGGCCCTGTTCATGGTGCAGCGCCAAGGCACCGCACTGGTCGGCAAGTTTTTCGGCCCCGTCACGGTGTTGTGGTTTGTGGTGTTGGCCGTGCTGGGCATTGGCCACGTCATCAACAACCCGGCTGTGCTTTGGGCGCTGAGCCCGCACTACGCGCTGATTTTTCTCACCGCACAACCGACCGTTGCTTTCATCGCGCTGGCCTCCGTGGTGTTGTGCGTCACCGGAGCTGAAGCGCTGTACGCCGACATGGGTCACTTCGGCAAACGCCCCATCCGCTTGGCGTGGTTCAGCTTGGTCATGCCCGCGTTGGTGCTGAATTACTTCGGGCAAGGTGCCATGCTCTTGGCGAACCCTGAAAAAGTAAACAACCCGTTTTATGAAATGGCACCCACTTGGGCGCTGTACCCACTCATCGGCTTGGCCACCATTGCCACCGTCATTGCCTCGCAAGCACTGATCACGGCCGCGTTCTCGGTCACTACACAAGCCATTCAGTTGGGCTACTTGCCACGCCTGCGCATCCTGCACACCTCCGTCAAAGAAACCGGGCAGGTGTATGTGCCGTTCATCAACTGGAGCCTCTACATTTGCATTGTGCTGGCGGTGGTGGTATTCGGCAGTAGCAGCAAATTGGCGGCGGCCTACGGAATTGCGGTGACCATCGACATGCTCATCACCACGATCATGACCTTCTTCGTCATCCGCTACGGCTGGAAGTACCCGTGGTCACTGTCATTTGCCGCCACCAGTTTCTTCTTCGTGGTCGACTTCATTTACTTCGGGGCCAACGTCGTGAAAATTTTCGACGGCGGTTGGTTCCCGGTGCTCATCGGCGCGGTCATGTTCATGCTCATGATGACGTGGAAGCAAGGGCGCCGACTGATGCACGAGCGCATGCGCGAAGAAGCCATCGAGCTGAAGCGATTTCTGGAATCTGTGTTTACTCACCCGCCCACGCGCGTTGCAGGCACTGCCGTATTTTTGGTCAGCGACCAAGGCATCACGCCCAACGCCTTGCTGCACAACCTGAAGCACAACAAGGTGTTGCACGAAACCAATTTGTTCGTCACCGTGCGCCACCACGAGGTGCCGTGGATGGGCTTCAACAAGCGCTGCGAGATTGAGCCGCTGGGCCACAACTGCTGGCAAGTCACCTTGCACTTCGGCTTCAAGAACGACCCCAACGTGCCCGAAGCCTTGAAGCAGTTGGGCGCGCGTGGCATTCACATTGAAGAGATGGACACCAGCTATTTCCTGTCCCGCGACATCGTCATCCCGACGCTGGGCGCAGGCATGGCCATGTGGCGCGAAAAGCTGTTTGCCAGCATGCACCACAACGCGTCTGGCGCGGCCGATTTCTTGGGCTTGCCCACCAACCGGGTGGTGGAGTTGGGGTCTAAGGTGGAGATTTGAGGTTGGTTTTTTAGCGGGCCATCGCGCCCAACACCGCCCGATCCGCGTCGTCCAGTTCAACCGGAATGCCCGACCGGATCAGCGCAGCAAAACCCTCATCCGGCACCATCAGCGTCAGGCAATACAGGCGCTCAGTCCCGAGGTTTTCCACCACGTGCGGCACGCCGGGGCGCACCAGAAGGGCGTCACCTTTGGCGATGTTTTTCCACACTCCGCTCTCTTCTCCACCCACGCAAGCGCGGCCGTGGCCGTGCAGCACGAAGAAGTATTCGTTGGCCGCCAAGTGTTGGTTGGGCGGGGTTTTGCCGCCGATGTCGAACACCTCGACCACCGCCACCAAACCGCATTGCTCGCCAACTTCGTCGAACACCATGACGAAGTAGTTGCTCTCGCCTTCGGCAATGCGAAAGGCGGGGCAGTCGCGCATGGTTTTGACGACAAAAGCCGCTGGCGCAGAGGTGGAGTCAGGTCCGTTCATTTCAGTGCCGAAGTGAGGTCGGCAGACTGTGCCACGAAGCCAAAACACTGGCGCACGTTGTACAAAGTGGCGTCCATGCAATACCGCGGCGAGGTGGTGGCGGTGCAGTCTTGCAGCAGCACGCAGTCGTAGCCCAAGAAGTTGGCGTCTTGCAAGGTGCACATCACGCACTGGTCGGCGTTGACGCCTGCGAACAGCAAGGTCGTCACGCCCAAGTTGCGCAACACCGAGTCAAGCGGTGTGTCCCAAAAACCGCTCATGCGGTATTTGTCGATTTGAATGTCGGCGGGCTCAATGGGCAGCTCATCGACCACCGCCGCCGACCACGAACCCTTTTCCAACACCGGCGCCCCTGTGCCCGGCAAGGGCGTGCCCAGGCCCACGCCCTGCGCCGTGGGTTGGTACACGTGAAGCAAGGACGGGCTGAGGTTCAGTTGGTCGGGGCGGTTGCCCCAGTTCAACCACACCACGTGACCACCGGCCTTGCGCCACGCGGGCAACAGCGTTTGCAAGGGCACGATGGGGGCGCGGGCTGGCGTCACATCCACACCCATCGATGCCAGCCAACCCTTGGCGTGGCAAAAATCGTTTTGCATGTCGATGACCACCAAAGCGCTTCGCATCACGTCGAGCGTGAGCGTTTGCGGCGCGCTGCCCAAAAAACGAAGCTTGCTTTCGGGTTCGGTGCTCATGCTGATGCCAAAAAATTCGACGGCTTACTTCGGCACTTTGCCCACCACACCGGCCACGTAGTAATTCATGCCGCCAATGTCGGCGTCGCTCAAACCTTTGCCTGCCACCGTGATGTCTTTGCCGTCGTTGTCTTTGAACGGCCCGCCAAACGGCAGCAGCTTGCCTGCTTTCAGGTCGGCTTCCAGGGCGCGCACTTTGGCCTGCACCGCGGCAGGCAC
>JANPNT010000045.1:0-1860 GCA_031427655.1 Burkholderiales bacterium | reverse complement strand
CTAACGTTCGACATGAGGGGCAGACAAAAAGCGCAGCTTTTTGGCTGTCCCCTCGATGAAGTGGTTAGGGCGCGCCTTGGCATGCCGCTCTTTGCTTGAAGCTGAGGCGGGCTTGGCCTGCAACGAGCCGTATTGGAATTTGTGTTTCAAGTTAGGCCTCTTCCGAAGAGCGCGCAGGGCTTTGCGCCCGCCGCTGCATTGTGTTGGATCGTTCGATTCGCTGCCAGCCTTTCGTGGCCGAGACAGTTGAACCACTCACCTCGCGACGCTCGTTCCTAGCGCACCTGCTGGCCAAACGCTGCTCGGTTGGCGGCGCGAGCGTAGCTGGCGCCCGGACGGGCCAGCAGACCGGCTCTGCGCTACTGCGCAGGGCCAGCCAAGGGCTACGCCTGCGAAGAGCAATGCCTTCTTCCTGACCACGCTGCCGAACTTCCTGGAGCGAGACCCAGGCTCCGCTAGGCGCCTCGAACTTCAACTGCTGCGACTCCAACTCGGTGCGTGCTGCAAGCGTAGCCATACGCTCCCGCGCGCTCTAACGTTTGACATGAGGGGTGCGCAAAAGGCGCAGCCTTTTGGGCATCCCCTCGATGGAAGGGTTAGGCGTCGTTCCTTCAGAACCGCTTAGCTGTTCCACCGCGCGACTCCAAGTAGGAACGAACCTCAATTTGCTTCTCGTTCTCTGCAGCCTCGATTGCCCGTAGGCCGCGGCGATTGCTTTCATTTACGGGAACCCCGTGTTCGAGGAGCGCCTCCACAGCCGACAGTTCGCCAAGGGCGGCCATATGTACCAAGAACTCTGCAGCGTGTGGCCCCGCTGCGATGCGCGCTGCAAATGTTTTGACCCAGAAGCCGTAAGGAAGGCTTGCTACGGCGACGAGGCCAACCACAAGAAGTGCGCCAGCGATGTTGGCAAAGTTCCACTTCTTATTGAACAGCGGAACAATGACTGTGGTGGCGCTCCAGATGAGCGATGCGAATACTGCGGGAATGAGAACGATACCAACGGTGTGCATGAGCGTGAAGCCGATCATTTGCGGCCCACCACTCCAACTGAGTGCGGTGTTCTCGTAAATCATGTCGATTGCGAGAAGCGCGGGAGGAACTACGGCAAGATAGAACCCCCTCGATGGTGTGCGGTACGTGCGCATTACGACGCCTAACGTTTGACATGAGGGGTGCACAAAAGGCGCAGCCTTTTGGGCATCCCCTCGATGGAAGGGTTAGGCGTCGGGTTCGTGGCAAACCGCTTCGATGTTGTGCCCATCAGGACCAGTGACGAAAGCTGCATAGTAGTTCGCGTGGTAGTGCGGGCGCAGACCAGGCGCACCATTGTCTTTGCCACCCGCCTCCAGAGCCGCGCGATAGAAAGCTTCGACTTGCTGACGTTTCTCGGCCGTGAACGCCAAGTGAAGATGCGCCGGCTTCTCCTCGGATTGGTGCAGGCACAATGAAACCTTACCCTTTGGTTGGCTAAGCTCGACACCATTCGGCGGCCACTCCGTGACAGTAGTTACGCCGAGCGGTTCGAGTGCCTTGAGAAAGAACGCTTTGCTCGCTGCATAGTCGCTGACTCCGAATTTGACGTGGTCAAACATGCTTTCTCCTGAAGTGCGTGGGCCTGTGCGACGCCTAACGTTTGACATGAGGGGGCCGCAAAAGGCGCAGCCTTTTGTGGGTCCCCTCGATGGACAGGTTAGGGCGCGCCTGCGCATGCAGCTCTTTGCCTGACGCTGAGACGGACTGGGCCTGCAACGAGCCGTATTGGAGTTTGTGTTTCAAGTTAGGCCTCTTCCGAAGAACGCTCTGGGCTTTGCGCCCGCTGCTGCATTGTGTTGGATCGTCCGATTCACTGCCAGCCTT
>JANPNT010000044.1:0-8264 GCA_031427655.1 Burkholderiales bacterium | reverse complement strand
GCATTCCATTCGACCAGGCTCTTGCCAAGACCCTCGCCGCCCTGAAAGCGGAGGGCTTCGGCGTGCTGAGCGACATCGACGTGCAGCACGCGATGAAAGAGAAGCTGGGCGTCGACATGCCGCCCTATCGCATCCTCGGTGCCTGCAATCCACCGCTGGCGCACCAGGCCCTGCAGGCGGTGCCCGATATCGGCCTGCTGCTGCCGTGCAACGTGATCGTGCGCGAGGAAGCACCGCAGCGCGTGGTGGTCGGCTTCCTCGACCCGCAGATCATGGTGAACCTGGTCGGCAAGCCCGAGGTCAAGACCGTGGCCGATGCGGCGGAACAGCGCCTGCGCCGCGTCTGCGAAAGCCTCGGCGGCAGCACGACGCAGGACACCTGACGCAAGACACCTGACGCAATAGGTGAGTTGTTGGCGCTGTCGAGTTCGCGCCACGCAGGGCAGCGTGAGTCTCGCGAACACGCAGCCCTTCGTCCGAGAACTCGGCGGACGCATGCATGTGTTTGCGCACAACGGCAACCTGTCAGGCATCTTCCGCTGCGCTGACGCTCGGCTCGCATCACACGGACTGGCTCCATGCTTACAAGAAAAAAAAAGCATCTGACGTATCCGTCAAATGCTTTCTTTCCCTACCGAATCTTGGTAGGCGCGAATGGACTCGAACCATCGACCCCCACCATGTCAAGGTGGTGCTCTAACCAGCTGAGCTACGCGCCTAGTGCGAATCGAATTGTAGCAATGAAACTGAAGGCGCTTCCTCTCACGATGTTCACTTGCGTCGTGCCGAGCGCACGCCTTCTATCTGCTGCACCAGGCCCAGCACGTGGCCCAGGCGCGCTGAGTCGGCGATCTCCACCGTGAAGGTCATCCACGCGGTGCCGCCCGAGGCGTCTTTGACCGATTGGGTTTTCACACCCGTGACGTTCATTTGGTCTTTGGCAAACACCTCGGAAATATCGCGCAGCAGGCCGCGCCGATCGGCTGCTTCCACGACCACATCGACCGGGTATTGCTCGCTGCCCTGCGTGCGCGGGCGGCCCCAATTCACCGCGATCAATCGCTCCGGTGCGCGCTTGGCCAGCTCGCGAAAGTTGCTGCAATCCACACGGTGAATGGCCACGCCTTTGCCGCGCGTGACGTAGCCGCCGATGGCGTCGGGCGGTGCGGGGCGGCAGCAGCGCGCCAAGCTGGTGAGCAGTGACTCGACGCCCACCACCAGCACGCCGCCCTTGGGCAGTTCAGCGTCGGCTCTGGGTTTGCGCAGCGCGATGACTTCATCGGCGGTGGGCACGGCCTCGGTCGGGCGCAACAGGTTTTCAATGGTGCGCAACGAGAACTCGTCTTTGCCGACCACCTCGAACAAATCGTCGGCTTGGCGGAAGCCCAACTGCTCAGCCAGCGTCGTCAGTTTGATGGCGGTTTTGCCTTCGCGTTGCAGCAGCTTTTCCACCGCTTCACGACCGCGTGCAATGGTTTGCGCCTGCGCCAATAAATTGAACCAGCCACGCACTTTGGCTTTGGAGCGGTGGCTTTTCAAGTAGCCGAGCTCAGTGTTCAACCAGTCGAGCGACGGCCCGCCTTCTTTGACGGCCGTGACCTCTACCGTTTGGCCGCTTTGCAGCGGCGTGTTCAGGGGCACCATCAGGCCGTCGACCTTGGCACCACGGCAGCGATGACCGAGGTCGGTGTGCACGGTGTAGGCGAAGTCGATTGGCGTGGCACCTGCGGGCAGTTCGACGATGGCGGCTTGCGGCGTAAATACGTAAATGCGGTCGTCGAATACGGCTTGGTCGGCTGCCGATGGCAGCGCATCGCCTTCATCGTTAGAAGAAAAATCGCGCTCCCAGGCCAACAGTTGGCGCAGCACCGCTTTGCGCGCTTCGGTGATTTGTGCGTCGGAGTCACCGGCTGCGCTGAGACCTGAGTAGCCCTTCACGCCCGCCTCTTTGTAGGCCCAGTGCGCGGCCACGCCGTGCTCGGCGTGGTCGTGCATGGCGCGCGTGCGAATTTGCACTTCCACGGCGCGACCTTGGTCGTCGCGCACCACCGTGTGCAACGACTGATAACCGTTGGCTTTGGGTCGCGCGATGTAGTCGTCGAACTCGCCCGCCACCGGCGTGTGGCGCTCGTGAACAAAGCTGAGAACGGCGTAGCACGCAGGCACGTCGGCCACGATGACGCGCACCGCGCGAACGTCCAGGACCTGCGAAAACTCGAGCGCCTTGCCCTGCATTTTTTTCCAAATGCTGTGGATGTGTTTGGGGCGGCCCTGCACTTCGCTGTGTATGCCGTGTCGGTTCAAATCTTGTTCTAGCCGCGTGCGAAATTCAGCCATGCCGAGCTCACGCTCGACGCGTTTTTCATCCAACAAGCGCGCCACAGTTTTGTATTTTTCGGGCTCGGAAAACCGAAACGCCAAGTCTTCAATTTCCCACTTGATCTGCCATATGCCCAGGCGGTTGGCCAGCGGTGCAAAGACTTGCAAAGACTCGCGCGCCAACGCAGGCGGACATGCTTGTTTGCTAACGGCGAAGTGACGCAGCGTTTGCAGCCGCGAGGCCAAGCGCAGCAACACAACGCGCAGGTCGCGCGAAAACGCCAGCAGCATTTTTCGCACGCGCTCGGTTTGCTGCGCTTTGTGCTGCTTGTTCTGCTCATCGCCAACTTTGGCATCGCGCGCGGCGCGTTGAATTTGCACCAGCTTGCGGGTATGCATGACCAAGCTGGCGTGCGACGCACCAAAGGCTTTGGTCACCACTTCCTCGGGTTTGCTGAGGTAGTCACCGGCGTACACCAAATAGGCAGCAGCGCGCATCGACGGCGCAGCGCCTATCGCTCGCAGGATGGCCGCCACCCCATCGGCGTGCGCCAGCGCGTCTTCGCCGGTGTCCAGGAGTTGGTCGGTCAGCAGCGGCTCGGCAAAGGCGCGCGCACGCAGAAGTTGAGCGTCCTCCACCTCACTGCTGTAGCCCATCAATTGAACGATGGGTGCGGTGCTTGCTGTCGCTGCAGGTGCCTCGGTTTTCATGAGCGCAGCAAGAACTCCCGCACGGCGGCGACTTGGTCGGGCGCGATCAAGGTGGGCGCATGGCCCACACCTGCAAACTCGATCAACTGCGCTTTTGGGCCGCGCTGCGTCATCGTCAGCGCGGTGGCGGGGGTGAGCAGGTCGGACTCTGCGCCGCGCAGCAGCAAGGTGGGTGCGGTCACAGCGTCATATGCCTTCCACAGCAAGGTTTCACCGTAGGCCGCCATTTCGGGCGTGACCGACCGAAAAGGCTCGCCGATGCGCGGGTCGTAGTGCATCCGAAAGCCGCTTCCTTCGGCACGCACCATGGGTTGGCTCAGCGCAAGCCACTGCTCAGCGCTGTGAGGGCCAAAGCCTTTGGAAATGCTGCGCATGTAGTCCGCCGCTTCTTGCACTGAATTCCAATGCAGCGGCAAACCCAAGTAGGTGCCAATGCGTGCGATGGCGCTGGCCTCCAACGTGGGGCCGACGTCGTTGATGACAAAACGGCGGACCGGGTTCTGCGGCAACGCGGCCACACCCAAACCAATCAAGCCGCCCATCGAAGTACCCACCCAATCGACGGTGCTGGCATTCAAACGCGCCAGCAACGTGACCATGTCGGCCACGTACATCGGCACCGAGTAGCCGCTGGGCTGCGTCAACCAATCGGATTCGCCGCGACCCACCACGTCGGGGCACACCACGCGGTACTCGCCCGACATCGCCTGCGCCAACGTATCGAAGTCGCGGCCTTGGCGGGTGAGGCCGTGCACGCAAATCAACACCTTGGAGTTGAGCGGGTGGCCCCATTCCCAATACGCCATGCGGTGCAGGCCGCTGGGGCTTAAACATTGAACGTAATTCAGGCGTGGGGTGTTCATGCAGCGATCCTTGCGTTGGCCGAGTCTTTGATAATCCACAGTATCGGACGCAAACGCGGGCCGTAAAAGCGAACACATCACAAGGAATGAACATGTTGAACGGAAAAACCGCCCTCGTCACCGGCTCCACCAGCGGCATTGGCTTGGGGCTAGCGATCTGCTTGGCGCGTCAGGGTGCCAGCGTGGTACTGAACGGCTTCGGCGACTTTGAATCCGCTAGAGCGCAAGTGGCGGCCCTGGGTGGCAAGGTCGGTTATCACGGTGCGGACATGAGCAAGCCGTCTGAGATTGCTGATTTGATGGCCTATGTGGAACGCGAATTCGGCGGAGCCGATGTGCTGGTCAACAACGCAGGCATCCAATTCGTGGCCAAGGTCGAAGACTTTCCGGTGGAGAAATGGGACGCGATCATCGCCATCAACTTGAGCTCAGCCTTCCACACCACGCGCTTGGCAATGCCAGGCATGCGCGCAAAAAACTGGGGCCGCATCATCAACGTGGCGTCGGCCCACGGGCTGGTGGCGTCGGCGCAAAAGTCGGCCTACGTTGCGGCCAAACACGGTTTGGTGGGCTTCACCAAATCAAGCGCCCTGGAAGTGGTCACCACAGGCATCACGGTGAACGCCATTTGCCCCGGCTGGGTGCTGACGCCTTTGGTGCAAAAACAAATTGACGACCGTGCCGCGCGCGAAGGCATCACAGTGGACAAGGCCAAACTCGATTTGCTGAGCGAAAAACAGCCGTCTCTGGAATTCACCACGCCCGAGCAACTGGGCGAGCTGGCGGTGTTTTTATGCTCACCCGCTGGCAACAACGTTCGCGGTGTCGCTTGGGCGGTCGATGGGGGTTGGACGGCGCAGTAAGTTGCTGGATCTACTTGCTCATCTGCACCGAGCCATTCACGCTGACGGTGACCAGCGCTTTGCCGGCCTCTACCGGCAGCGACTCGTCGGCTGCGGCTGACATCGATTTCATGCGCACGCTCGGCTGCGAAATCATGACGGCCTGCTGATCGCTGTTGACGCTGACTTCGCGCACGGCAAACGCCGCGTAGCCAAACTGTTTGGCGTAGTCGGCGGCCTTCACCCGAAAGCGCGCGATGGCTTGCGCGGCCACATCGCCCTCCACTTTTTCACGCTGTTCGCGCGACAAGCCGTACCCCACGCGCGCCACTGTCAAGGTGCTGATGCGGCCCACCAGCTGACCAATGGCAATCATGTCGCGGCCCTCAATCACCAACTCGCTGCTGCCTTGCCAGCCTGAAATGGTGTTGGCCTTGGCATAGCGCGGATACATCGAGAAGTTGCCTGTTTGAACTTCCAGTTGGCCCGGCTTGGCGACCTTGCGGGCTTCAGTCAATGCAGCGTCCAGCGCTTGCTTCAAAGCGCTTTGCACGGCGTTGGCCTCCGGCCCATCGCGAGTGGCGCTGAGCGTGACCGACATCCAGTCTTTGGGCACTTCAACGGTGGCGGTAGAGACCAAATTGACGACGCCCGACGGCGGGGCCTCGACCGCCACGGCCAATGTGCAGGCCAATCCGCAGGCAACAAAGGCAATCCAAGCCGATGCGATTTTTTTCATCAGGCAGTCCAGTTCAAAACCAAAGAAGATTCACGCCAGGACCTTACAGCGCTTGACCGCTCGCCCTGGTTGACGCAGCGCAAAAAGCGTCGCCCCACACGCCCGACACATCCCACCATAGTTGTAACAGCAGGTCAAAACTGTCGATTTGGCCGCGCAAACCTGCGCAAAATCTCGTCTGTTACAAATTTTGGAGTCGCCCATGAGTGCATCTGCCACGCCCCGCCCTGACCGAATTGCCATCGTTGACGACGACGCCCGCATCCGCGACCTGCTGCGTCGGTACCTCACGCAAGAAGGCTTTGAAGTGCTGTTGGCCGAGGACGCCAAATCGCTGAACCGCCTGCTGACGCGCGAGACAGTGGACCTGATCGTGCTTGACCTGATGCTGCCCGGTGAAGACGGTTTGTCGATTTGCCGCCGCCTGCGGGCCGGCAACGACCTCACGCCCATCATCATGCTCACCGCCAAGGTGGAAGATGTTGACCGCATCGTCGGCCTCGAGGTGGGTGCCGACGACTACCTGCCCAAGCCTTTCAACCCACGTGAATTGCTGGCGCGCGTGCACGCCGTGCTGCGGCGCCGCCCGCATTTGGAAGCGCCCGGCGCGCCTGCCAAAGAAGCCATGACCGTCACCTTTGGCCCGTTTGAATTTGACTTGGCGCTGCGCCGCTTGTCGAAAGAAGGTGAGCAAATGGCGTTGACCACCGGTGAGTTTTCCATGCTCAAAGCGCTGGTGCGCCACCCACGTCAGCCGCTGTCGCGCGACAAGCTGGCGCGGTTGGCGCGCGGTCGTGAATTCGAGCCGTTCGACCGCAGCCTGGACGTGCAAATTTCGCGTCTGCGCAAAATGATCGAGCCCGACGCGGCGCAGCCGCGCTACATCCAAACCGTCTGGGGCGTGGGCTACGTGTTTGTGCCGGACGGCGCGCCTTGATGCTGAAGCCAGCTTGATTCAGAACGGCGGCCCCGATAAACGGGGCCGTTTTTTCGTCTGCTAAATTTGCACTCACCTTTTTCCAGCCCTCCAGCGGCAAACTTGCCGCTGCACATTTCCATGGCCCGAAAACTCGTTGCACTCAGCCTTTTTTGGCGCACTTTTTTTCTGCTCGCGGTGCTGCTCAGCGGTGGCGTGTTCGCGTGGACGCAAACTTTTCGTGCGCTGGAATTTGAGCCACGTGCCGTGCAAGCCGCGCAGCAAATTGCCAGCTTGGTGAGCCTGTCGCGGGCGGCGCTGCAAAGCACAGACGGCATCAATCGCGTGGCCTTGGTGAAGAACATTTCGCGCGATGAATCGGTGCGCTTGGTGCCGCGTGAGCCTAAAGACAACTGGGTGCCCTACGAGGTAGACCGCTTCTCGCGCGCCATCGGTCAGGAGCTGCGAACCAACCTGGGCGCAGGCACTCTGGTGGCCAGCTCGGTGAACGGCGCGCAAGGCTTGTGGGTGGGTTTTGACATCGACAAAGACCCGTATTGGATGCTCGCCGACCCCAAACGTTTGGGCCCGATGGCCGGCAGCACGTTGGCGCTGTGGGTGAGCATTGCGGTGCTGGCCACGGTGATTGGCTCGGTGGCGATTGCCCGGCTCATCAACCAGCCGCTGCGCGATTTGTCTTTCGCTGCCAGCCGCATTCGCGAAGGCGAATACGATTCGCGCCTGGACGAAACCACGCTGACCAGCGAGATTCGCCAAGTCAACATGGGCTTCAACCGCATGGCGCGCGAATTGGCCAAAGTGGAGCAAGACCGCGCGGTGATGCTGGCCGGCATTTCGCACGACCTGCGCACGCCCTTGGCGCGCCTGCGGCTGGAAACAGAGATGAGCGTCAACGACGAGGAAGCCAAGCGCTTCATGGCACAGGACATTGCACAGCTCGACGCCATCATCGACAAGTTCATGGACTACGCAAGGCCCGGCGAAACCAAGCTCATGGCGGTCGATTTGGGCAACGTGGTTGAGCGCGAAATAGCCGCCTTCCGCGACCCGATGCAAATTCGCATCACCTCACGCGTGGGGCCCGACGAACGCGTGACTGCCGACGAAACCGAGATCGGTCGCGTGCTGCAAAACCTGTTCGAAAACTCCCGCCGCTATGGCCGCAGCACTGACACCGGCATTGCCGTGGTGCACGTCAGCTGCGCCAGCATCGGCCCGTGGATCATCCTCACCGTGCGCGACCAAGGCCCCGGCGTTGACCCCGAAAAGCTGCCCCACTTGGCCACCCCCTTCTTCAGAGGCGACGCCGCAAGAACCGCTGCCACCGGAGCCGGTTTGGGCCTCGCCATCGTCGACAAAGCGGTGCAGCGCATGGGCGGCAGCTTTGACATTGCCAACGCGCTGGAGGGCGGACTGGTGGTGCACATTCGGTTGAAGAAGGCACCTTGAGACTGACGTTTCTCTGCCGACGCAAACGAACTTCAGATGATCATGAGCTGATCCAGACGCACGAAGCAGCGGCCATGCGTCTTGCGACGTTCTTCCTCGTTCATTGCTCCGAGCAACACAACCTCAGAGGTGTCCTGACAATCCAGAAGCGACAGCTCCATCTGCAGACTAGCTTCCTCCGCGACTCTTTTATCAGTCGATGCAAACACGTCGAAGCTCACCGCCGTTCAAACCGAACAGCTCGCTGATTTCAAGGCCTTCCGGCTCAGTCAGCTCAACCCCAGCCCTCACCGCCCACCCATCCGCAACCTGCGCTGCGCCTCTTCTTCGCGGGTGTCGTCGATCTCGCGCATCACGCCGCCCAAATCCACCGCGCCAGTTTTGCGCACAAACTGGCCGGTCAA
>JANPNT010000043.1:0-4457 GCA_031427655.1 Burkholderiales bacterium | reverse complement strand
GCAGTCCGGACACACCATCGATCTGCGCCAAGCAATGTTGGCGCTCGGCCTGTTGCTGCAACCGGTGCTGACCAGTTCAGGGATGGAGCTCAAGAAGGGCCTGCGCTTACCGCTGCCAGCCGATGCGCTGTACCGGCCCTTGGTGGCCACGTTTTGGCTAGAACTTGTCGCCCCGTTTCTGACTCGTGGTGACTTCGAAGTGGCGCTTTTTTTCCCGCAACATGCCAGCGAACGTGCGCCAAGCTTGTCCATCGGGTTCAGCGGCGGCGCACCCGCGCATTTGCATGCCGTGCTGGACCCCGATGCCAGCGGTGCGGTGTTTGTCGATCCCACGCCGGCCGATTGGGTCGAAGAACACGCACGCAACGACTATGCGGTGAAGAAGCTGTCGAGCTATTTGCAGCAGTCGCAGCTGTCGCTGCGTCAAGCGATGGCGACGTTTCGCGAAGCGTTTCTCGGAGGCTGATGCACATGCACGCTCATCAAATTGCAGCGAATCACAAGCTTGTGATTTCACGTGTGTACAAGTTAAAGCTTTCACGCATCCACAGAGTTGTTGTGTTGGCGCTGCTGCTGCTTTTGCTGTGGGTTCCGGGTGGCCGCGTGCAGGCTGCCGATACACCTGCACCCGGCAAGGTTGTGGTGTCGGGCACCGTGCCCGACGAAGCCACGCGCCAGGCGGTGCTCACGCGGGCGCGCGAAGTGTTTGGCGTTGAACGCGTGGTCGATCAAATCGGCGTAGCCAACCTGGTCGCTCCGCCGAACTGGAGCAAGTATGTGCAGTCCATCATTTCGCCGGAGCTCAAGCAGGTCAGCCGCGGGCAAATCAACATCAACGGCAACGTGATTGACCTGAAGGGCGAGGTCGGCAATGAGGCCGTGCGCCAGCAGATCGTCGGCGACATGTCAACGCGCTTGAACAGCACCTACACCGTCAACAATGGCCTGCGCGTGGGTGCTGCGGGGCAAGACCAAGTCGACCTCGCGCTGGCCAACCGCACCATCGAATTTGAGACCGGCAATGCCACGCTCGCAGGTTCAGGCCGACAGGTGCTGGACTTGCTTGCTCCGGTGCTGCTGCGCTTGCCCGGACGCAATTTCGAAGTCACCGGACACACCGACGCATTGGGATCTCGACCACAGAACATCGCGCTTTCGGCAGCTCGCGCCGACGCCGTGAAACGCTACCTCATGCTCAAAGGCGTCGCAGCAGACAGCATCGCTACGGCAGGCGTCGGACCCGACCGCCCGTTGGCCAACAACGAAACCTCTGAAGGCCGCTCTCGCAACCGACGCATCGAACTGCGCGTTGTGAAGTAATGCGGCGCTGGCGGTCAGTCAGCAGGTGAAGCGGGCGGCGGTACGCCCAGCAATTCTTCAATGTGCGTCAGCGAACCTGCGTCCTTTATCACCGCGCGCAGCCAAGCGTGCAGCGGCATGTCGCCCCACTGCGCGGCTCGGTCTGCCAAGTACGCGACCGGGCTGTGCGGCTCGGTGCGGCGAAAAAATTCGGCCACGGCGCGCAGCTGTTGAAGCGCCTCCGCGCGAGTGCGCAAGCTGCCGCTGAAAGCGCCTGTCCCGGCATCAGCTTCATCAGACCCATCCGTTACCGATTGACCAGAAGCCAGGGCTGCAGCCGCTCCCAGCGGGTTGGCTTCGCGCGCGAGGCGTTCTACCGCATGCACCGCGTCTTCCAGCGCCCGCCGAGCGCCCGTGAATGCGGGGCCATCCACCCCCATCAACGGATCGATCACCGACTGCAGTTCCGCGAGTTCTATCTGCGCGCGTTTGGCTTCGCTTGAATTGACCACGAAGAACTCGCGCGGCGTACCGCGGCGAGCTGCTGCAATGTCATCTACCGTGATCCGATCACCACGGGGTGCTGCGTCGTTACGTCGCTCTGCGGTGCGCCCGCCCGCCTGTGCAGATTCCATTTCACTCAAAGAATAAGTGCGCGTGCCGTGTTGCAGCACCGGCAAATGCCGCGCCAGTGCCTCGACCTGAGCCAGCAGCCACCGAAGCGAGCCAGAGCGTTGTTCGGCGTCCCCGCCTTCGTCCAACTGCGGGTGCAGATCAGCCCAAAAACCCTGGCACAACAGCCGACACAGCATCAGGCCATCTGCCAAACCTGCGTAGCCGTGGAGTCGCGCGTTGGCGTCGGTCAGCCACGCAGCGACGCGCAAGTCTTTGCTGCGAACGCTCAGCAACTGCTCGCACTGCGTCAGCACTGCAGGCCAGTTCGCCACCTTCAGCGATGTGACCCACTCGCCCTGATCAAGCGTCGGGTCATCGGCGCGACGCAGTTCCCCGATGGCATCGAATTCAGATGAAAACGACAGATCCTCACCCGAAGGAAAAGCTTCAGACACAGGGGCAAGCAGCGCGTCAAAGTTCATGGTGCAGCGGGGCCGAAGCCCATCACGGTAGACAAGCAAATATTCTAGGCGGCGAGTCGACAGTGCCGCGCACTGGGAGCCATCCAGTTGGCCACAAAGAGGTAGCGCCTTCGGGTCTCGTCAGGCATCTGCGGCAGGTACTTGATGTCCATGTGCAGGTAGCCCGGTGTGTAGCTCTTGAATGCCTTGGGCGGCTCTTTGGGCGCGCCGGGTTTGAGGGCGTTCAAGTTGCCCACGCCAAATCGGCACAGGCAGCGGTCCAGCCCTGAGCGCGAGACGTCCTTGCACAGGAACTCACGCGTGACGGCCAACAAATCGTCCAGTGGCAACAGCAAGGTGCGGCGCAGCGGCACGACGACGGCCTCTTGGGCCGGGCTCAGTGTGGTTTGCAGCTTGTGGGCGGTGTGCGAGCGGTCATGAACTGACTTGCGCGACTGCCACTTGTAGACGGTGGCTGGGGTGATGTTGAAGCGGCGGGCCGGGACGGTCACGCTGTCGGTGCTGTCAGCCAGCTCGGCACGAACCGACGGGGTGGTGCGGGCTTGCTTGTGTAGGACGATCATCATGGCAGTCGGACTCTTGGCGATTCAGCCTTGAGCCGTTCGATCAACTCGCGCATGACTGAATGGGCCATGAACAGCGGATAACGCTTGTGGTCTGTGCAATCGTCAGGGATGGGACAGCCAACCCGAAGAAGTAATCGGCCTGCGCGGCTCTTTGCGCAGGTCCGGTCGACTGCCAGGTTGGGCGTCACGGTCCTATGCGGCGCCAGTCTTAGGGCGCAAACCGGCGTGCACTGCGCTGACGGCCCCGAAGTGTGGCGACAAAGGTGGGCAGGCTGCGATGAGTGACAACGGAAGGCTTTTTATTTCTTGCGCGCACGTGAGCGCACGGTCAAACCTCGGAAAGCGCAGTAACCGAAGGTCAAAGCCAAGGACCAGCAGAACGACGCAAGCAGCCACTCGTGACCAGCAAGGTACTTTCGATTCGGTGAAATGGGCAACAGGCCGCTGACGGAAATGATGCCCATGAGTACCAAGAGCAATGCAAGTGCCGCACTCGATCGTGGCCGATCAACGAAGTGCTCTAGCGAGGATCGAAGAGACATGGCTCCCTCAGTAGCACGGATGCTGTCCGTGACGCCAAACGTTTGACATGAGTGGTGCACAAAAAGCGCAGCCTTTTATGCACCCCTCCATGGAATACGAAGGGACTTCCCGCCTTTCAGTACCGGTGTCGAAGCACCAAGATTGGCATTGCGTACTCAATCCGAACCCAAAACGGAGGAGTCCCAAGACGGAGATTACACGAGCAGCAATCGTCAGAGTCGGAGTTGATTTGGCCAAGGAAGTGATCCAGGTTCACGCAGTCGATGCAGCCGGTCGGCGCGTCGTGGCGCGCTCATTGAAACGCGACCAATTCATCACTACTTGGTGCGTGCAACTGCCCTCGTTCAAGGAGCAAAGTCCGCCGTCATGAGCGCAGGCAAACGTGACGACCGGACCTTACGCTGGCTGGTGCAGCTCACCGCGCGGGTGGGCTGGCAGAAAGCCTGTGTGGCCATGGCCAACAAGAACGCACGGATTCTGTGGGCGGTGATGACGCGAGACGAAGGCTTTGATGCCAAGCACGCCAGCGTCAAGCCGCACGCCAAGAAGACGATCAAAGAATTGATGGATGCGGTGTTGCCAGCGACAACACAAACGATGACAGCGTGTCCAGGCTGAAGCCGAAAAGCTCACTGAACAACGCAGCGAACTGATTCAACTTCTCTCCATGAAAGACGTGCTCTCGAAGATGCATTGACAGGTCAGACCGGCAGCCGGTGAACTCGACTAACCCTTTGTGACGGCCCACGTGCCGCATCCCGGGGTTTGAATGGAGCCCGACTGAGCGGTAAGTATTTGGGCCCGCACCCCACCAAGTGCAACAAGGCCGTTTGTAGATGTGCAGTCTGGGTGTTTGTCAACGCGTCCGTCGCTTTGCATCGCCACAAAGACACGAAATTCAAGGTCGAAAATCAACGCGAGAAATCGATGAACAGAAGGGAAATTCAAACAC
>JANPNT010000042.1:0-2404 GCA_031427655.1 Burkholderiales bacterium | reverse complement strand
GCTTCTTCCATCGGCAGCACACGCGCTCGCGTGGCGGCATTGGCCAGGATTTCGGCGTTGACCATCCTCTCGATCTGCGCGACATGCGCGTCGCTGACCGGCGCGTTGTGCGCAAAGTCGAAACGCGTGCGATCGGCGTTGACGAGCGACCCCTTCTGCTGCACATGCGAGCCCAGCACCTCGCGCAGCGCTTTGTGCATCAGGTGCGTGGCGCTGTGGTTGCGCACGGTTTTGACGCGGTTCTCGGCGTCCACTTTGGCGTTCAACACATCGCCGACTTTGATGTCACCTTCCACCACGCGGCCGTGGTGACCGAACACGGTGGCTTGCACTTTGATGGTGTCTTCCACCAACAAGCGCGAGGTCGCGTTGCGCAACTCGCCCATGTCGCCCGCTTGACCGCCCGACTCAGCGTAGAACGGCGTGTGATCGAGCACCACCACGGCGTCGTCACCGGCCTTGGCGCTGGCCACCGAGCTGCCATCCACGTACACGGCAGTGACCTTTGCGCCTTCATGCGTGAGCTGCTCGTAGCCGTGGAAAGTGGTGTCGGCACCCGTGTAGTCCAGGCCGGCCGCCATTTTGAATTTGCCTGCGGCGCGGGCCTGGTCGCGCTGGTGGGCCATGGCGGTGTTGAAGCCCCCTTCATCGACGGTGACGCCGCGCTCGCGGCAGACGTCCGCCGTGAGGTCGAGCGGGAAACCAAAGGTGTCGTGCAGCTTGAAGGCCAAATCGCCTGCGACGGTTTTGGTGCCGGTGGCCAGCTCGGTTTCCAAAATCTCCATGCCATTGGCAATGGTGCGGAAGAAGCCTTCTTCTTCTTGCCGCAGTACGTCCGTCACGCGCTTCTCGGCTTGACGGAGTTCAGGGTAGGCCTCACCCATGTCGGCAGCCAACGCACTGACGATGGCGTGAAAAAACGGCTTGCGCGCGCCGAGTTTGTAGCCGTGACGGATCGCGCGGCGCGTGATGCGGCGCAGCACATAGCCGCGACCGGCGTTGCTCGGGATTACGCCGTCGACCACGGTGAAACTGCATGCGCGAATGTGATCGGCGATGACTTTGAGCGACGGTGAATCTTTGTCGCAGCCCGTCTCAGAAGTAGACGCGCCACCGGCTGAGTCAACCGCTTTTTTGGCCGCTGCCAGCAAGTTCACAAACGTGTCGATTTCGTAGTTGCTGTGCACGTGTTGCAGCACGGCCGTGAGGCGCTCCAAGCCCATGCCAGTGTCCACGCTGGGCTTGGGCAACTTGTGCATCACTCCAGCTTAGACCCGGTTGAACTGCATGAACACGTTGTTCCATATTTCGATGTAGAGGTCACCGACTTCATTCGGCGAGCCCGGCGGGCCGCCGGCAATCTCGGGGCCGTGGTCGTAGAAGATTTCAGTGCACGGGCCGCAGGGGCCGGTGTCGCCCATCATCCAAAAATTGTCTGAAGCGAAGGGCGCGCCTTTGTTGTCGCCAATGCGCACGATGCGCTCGGCGGGGATACCGATTTGCTTGTTCCAAATGTCGTAAGCCTCGTCGTCGTCGGCGTACACCGTGACCCAGAGCTTTTCTTTCGGCAGTTTGTAGACCTCGGTCAGCAACTCCCACGCATAGGCAATGGCCTGTTCTTTGAAGTAATCGCCAAAGCTGAAGTTGCCCAGCATTTCAAAAAACGTGTGGTGGCGCGCGGTGTAGCCAACGTTTTCCAGGTCGTTGTGTTTGCCGCCCGCGCGTATGCATTTTTGCGACGTGGTGGCGCGCACATAAGGCCGTTTCGCCACGCCCAAAAACACATCTTTGAACTGGTTCATGCCGGCGTTGGTGAACAACAGCGTCGGGTCGTCGCCCGGCACCACAGGGCTGGAAGCGACGATGGTGTGGCCCTTGCCTTCAAAAAACTTCAGGAAGGTCGCGCGGATTTCAGAGGCTTTCATAACGTTTTTTTCACTCGCAAGTGCGTGATTTTTATGAGCGTTCAAGTATAGAGGTGGGCCTTCGCAGCGGCCTTGCGAATGGGCGGCAAAGCGCAGGCGCACGTACCATCACGACCCAGCCCTTTCCACCTCGGCAACTTCAACCAATTTCGGAGACGCTCATGACCACCCCGTCACCCCTCGCCACCCTCGCCGACCCCACTCTCCTCAAAACAGACGCCCTCATCAACGGCGAATGGATCAAGGGCAGCAGCCGATTTGATGTAACCGACCCGGCAACCGGCTTGAAGCTGGCTGACGTGGCCAATTTGAGTGCGGCCGAGACCAGCGCTGCCATCGCCGCCGCCAACGCCGCATGGCCCGCATGGCGCAACAAGACCGCCAAAGAACGCGGCGCGATTTTGATGAAGTGGTTTCACTTGCTGCACCAACACGCCGACGACCTGGCGCGCATCATGACGGCCGAGCAAGGCAAGCCG
>JANPNT010000041.1:0-1658 GCA_031427655.1 Burkholderiales bacterium | reverse complement strand
GGGTTCGGCCCGACGTGTGGCGGCTCTACCAACATGCCTTGCAGCGCTTTGGCGCGGTGCTCACGCTCATCGAATGGGACACCGACATCCCGCCGCTGAGTGTGCTGTTGGACGAGGCCGCCATCGCATCGGGCCATTTGGCGCAGTGCTCATGAAGCATGTTGAAGCCGAGCGCCCAAGCGCCTTGCTGGCAGCGATTTTTGCCCGGAATGCCGTCGATCAGGTGGCAGGTTTTGGCAGCGCCGGCGTGCCCTTTGCCCGCAGACTGGGGGCCTACCGCGTTCACGCGCGCGCCTCGGCCGCGCGCACGCTCGCCAGCACTTTCCCAACTGTCCAAGCCATGTCGGGCAACGACAATTTCCAAGCTTTGGCGCATGGCCATTTACTGGAACAGCCCCAGCGCGAAGGCGACCTCGGCGAATGGGGCGCTGGCCTGCCTGGCTTCATCGCCACGCAAGCCGATTTGCAAGCATGGCCTTACCTTGCAGACTGCGCCCGCCTGGACCACGCCGTTCACCAATGCGACCGCGCGGCAGACGCTGAATTTGACGCGGCGTCCATGGCCCGCCTGGCCGACACCGACACCGCGCGTCTTTACCTGGCGTTCATGCCCGGCACTGCGCTCATCACTTCAAACTGGCCGCTGCACCTGATCCACCAAGCTCACGCGCTGCCCGAGGGCGATGCACGCGAGGCCTTGTTCGCGCAGGTGCGCAACGCGATTGCCACGCCGCAAGCCAACGCAGTGCTGGTGGCGCGCGATGGCTGGCGCGCTGTGATCAGCGCGGTTCCTGCTCACGAAGTGGCGTGGACACAGCAGCTTTTGGCGGGTGCATTGCTTGACGTGGCGTTGACCGACACCGGCGAGGCTTTCGACTTCAGCGCATGGCTGGCGAATGCAGTCACAGCAGGCCGCTTGCAAGGAATTTGCCCGCGGGGCGACTGAGGCTGCAAGGCTGTTCGATACTCTGGCCCTGCCGGGCGCACGCCCGTGGTCAGCATCACCGTCGCGTAACTCAAAGTACCTCACATGACTTCAGATTTGAACCGCCGAAAACTTCTTGCCGCGTCGGCTTCTTTGCCCTTCTTGGCGTTTTTCCTGACCCCAGCAAGCGCGGCGGGCGTGACCGCCGCAGATTGGCCCGCGACCTTGCGCACCGCGCGCGGCCAAACGGTTTACTTCAACGCCTGGGCCGGCAGCGAGCGCATCAACGCTTACTTGCAATGGGCGGGTGGTGAAGTTGAAAAAATCTACGGCGTGAAGCTGGAACATGTGAAGGTGTCCGACACCGCCGAGGTGGTCAAACGCGTGCGTGCCGAGAAGCAGGCCGGTCGCAATGCCGACGGCTCGGTGGACGCGGTGTGGATCAACGGCGAGAACTTTTTGGCCATGCGCCGCGACGACTTGCTGTTTGGCCCCTTCGCCGAAGCGCTGCCCAGCTTTGCGAACGTTGACACCGTCGGCAAACCCACCACCCGCATCGATTTTTCGCAGGCGGTGGAAGGCATGGAAGCGCCTTGGGGCATGGCCCAACTAACGTTTTACGCCGACAGCAAAGTCGTGGCCCAGCCGCCGCGCAGCATGACCGAGTGGTTCGCCTACGCCAAGGCCAACCCCGGCCGCATGACCTACCCCAAGCCGCCCAACTTTCACGGCA
>JANPNT010000040.1:0-21282 GCA_031427655.1 Burkholderiales bacterium | reverse complement strand
CGAAAATTTGCTTGATCACCTTGTTGGCGCGCTCCACCACGCTGGACAACTCTTCGTTTTTGCGCTGGTTCAAATCTTCTTGAAATTCGCGTCGCTTGCGTTGAATTTCGCGGTCCTGTTCCACCAGCTCGCGTTGACGGCGACTGCGCTCGGCTTCAGCCAGCGTAGGTGCGTCTTTTTCCAATTTGTCGGCAGCGGTTTTCAGCTTCAAAGCCAAGTCGTTCAGGTCTTTATCGCGCTTGCTGAACTCGGCTTCCAACTTGGTTTGAGCTGCTTTGGCTGGCACGGCATCGCGAAGAACGCGGTCGCTGTTGACGTAGCCGATCTTCAACTCCTGAGCCTGCGCGCCAGCAGCCGCCAAGGTCAGCAGCGCGATAGCAGCGCTGAATTTCACAAATGATTTCATTAGAACGCGGTCCCGATTTGGAATTGGAGTCGTTGAATTCTATCTTCTGGCTTTTTACGGATCGGGGTGCCGTAACTCAGCTGAAGTGGGCCTACCGGCGACACCCAGGTCATGCCGACGCCAGCCGATGCGCGGATGCTGCCAGCCGTCAATTTTTCAAACTCACCCCACACATTGCCAGCGTCGACGTAGGTGAACAGGCGCAGCGTCTTGTCGTTTCCCGTACCCGGCACGGGAAGATAGAACTGGGTTTGCAAATTGAAGCGTCGGTTGCCACCGTTATACGAACCCACCACGTCCACCGGGCCAAGTGAGCCTTGGTCAAAAGCACGCACCGTGCCCAAGCCGCCGCCGTAAAAGTTCTTGAAAATTGGATACGGCCGACCTGCCAAACCTTTGCCCCAACCCACTTCAGCATTCACGGCCAAGGTGAATCGGCGGGTAACGGGGATGAACTGTTGGTACTGCGCGTTCGCACGCAGATATCGCGTGTCACCGGCAAGTCCCCAATCGAAATTGAGTCGTTGGTAGCGGCCTTCGGTGGGCACTAAGGCACTGTCGCGGCCGTCCCGCGTCCATCCAATGGTCAGGGGAACTGAGGTGCTCTTAGACCCAAACTGGTTTTGGAACAAGCGGTAGTTCAAAGGAATGCCCGTTGTGCCGGTGATCTGAGTTCGCTCGATGCCAATACCAAAAAACACAGTGTCGAATTCGCTGAAGGGCACACCGAAACGTATCGACGCGCCCGGCGTGATGAGCTGGTATTCCTCGCCTTGGCTGTTCAAGGGCTTGTTCGTGCGGTAGTAAATATCGAAGGCGCGAGAAATGCCGTCGATGGTGAAGTAGGGGTCTACCGTGCTCAAGACCAAAGTCCGGGCCGACCTGCTGGTGTTTATCTCCAACCCCAGATAGTTGCCCGAGCCGAAGACGTTTTCTTGTTTGATCGACGCTGTCAGCGACAACTTGTCGGCGCTTGAAAAACCCGCCCCGATCAGCAAATTACCTGTGGGTTTTTCCTTGACGGTCAGCGTCAAATCAACTTGGTCAGGCGTGCCGGGAACCTCGTTGGTTTCCACAGCCACTTCGCTGAAGTAACCCAGACGATCCACGCGGTCACGCGACAGTTTGATTTTGCGGCCGTCGTACCAGCTTGACTCAAACTGCCGGAACTCACGGCGCACCACTTCGTCACGGCTGCGGCTGTTGCCGGCCACGTTGATGCGGCGAACATAAACGCGGCGTGACGGGTCAGCCACCAAAGTCAACACGACTTGGCCCGTCGCGCGGTCGATTTCGGTGCGCGGCTCTATCCGCGCGAATGCATAGCCAAACGTACTGAATCTCTCGACGAAAGCTTTGGTGGTGTCGGCCACAGCTTCAGCGCGATAAGCCTCGCCCGGCTTGACACTGACCAGCGTTTTGAAGTCTTCTTCTTTGCCGAGGTACTCGCCTTCCAGCTTCACTGCTGTCACGGTGAAGGGCTGGCCTTCCTTGACGGTGATGGTGACAGTGATGTTTTGTTTGTCGGGCGAGATGGCCACCTGCGTGGACTCAACGTTGAACTCCAAATAGCCACGGTTCAGGTAATAGGCACGCAGCGATTCCAGGTCGGCATTCAACTTGGCGCGCGAATAACGGTCGGCCTTGGTGTAAAAGTTCAGCCAGCCGCCGTCGTTTAAGTCGAACAAGCTCTTCAGCGTGCTCTCAGAAAACGCGCTGTTTCCCACGATGCGGATTTCGCTGATTTTCGCGACCGATCCTTCGGTCACCGTGAAGGTCACATTCACTCGGTTGCGCTCTTGCGGAGTGACGGTCGTGACGACTTCTGCACCGTACAAACTGCGCGTCAGGTACTGACGTTTCAGCTCTTGCTCGGCGCGGTCGGCCAAGGCTTTATCAAACGGCTGACCCTCACCGATTCCGAAGTCTTTCAATGACTTGGTGAGCGTTTCTTTGTCGAATTCTTTCAAGCCAACAAAGTCGATGCTGGAGATTACCGAGCGCTCTTCAACGATCACCACGACCACGCCATCATCGATCTCGATGCGTACGTCTTTGAACAAACCGGTGGCGAACAAAGCGCGCAGTGCGGCCGAGCCTTTTTCGTCACTATAGGTATCGCCTATGCGGAAAGGCAAGGAAGCGAAGACGGTGCCTGCGTCGGTGCGCTGCAAGCCTTCAACGCGAATGTCTTTGAGCTTGAAAGGCTCGGCGGCACAGGCCGAGGTGGTCTGCAAAGCCGCCCAAATGGCGATGGACAAAGCGCTGGCGTAGTGGGAGGCAAAACGTGAGAGAAATCGCATGCGGTGGGGTCAGTGCTGGCCCAGGAGGCGGGCCACATCGTTGTAAATCGCGAGTGAGGTCATCATGAGCATGATGGCCACGCCACCGCGCTGCAATCGCGCGGTCCACGCGTCGGAAACGGGGTGCCCCGTAGCAGCTTCAAAAAGATAATACATCAGGTGCCCCCCATCGAGCACCGGCAAAGGCAGCAGGTTGAGCACCCCCAAACTCACGCTGACGATGGCCAAAAAGCCGAGGTAATAAGCCAGGCCCAAACGCGCTGATTGCCCGGCGTAATCGGCGATGGTCAACGGGCCGCTCAGGTTCTTCAGCGAAGCTTCGCCAATCAACATTTTTCCGAACATCGACAGCGTCAGCGCCGACATGTCCCAGGTGCGAGTGACGGCCTTGGCGGCACCATCGACCAAGCCGTATTGCACGTTGACCATTTTCGGCGGCTGGCCTACAAAAGCTTCGATGCGACCAACTTTGGCGCTGCCTTCGCTGGTGCTGGCGGGCGTGACGGAAAGTTCTAAAACCTGGCCAGTTCTGGAGACTTTCCAGGTCATTGCTTTTGACGCATTGGCTCGGATCAACTCGCGCAATCGAGCGGCATCTACGATGGCAATACCGTCCACCGACAACACGCGGTCGCCGCTGCGCAAACCGGCATGCGCGCCCGCTCCTGCAGGTTTGACCTCGCCCAACACTGCCTCGCTGAACGGCGCACCCAAACCAACTCGGCGCATCAAGGTGGCGTCTGCCTCGCGTGTCCCCAGGCTGTCCAGTGCCAAACTCACGTTGCGTTCAGAGGCAGCGTCGCCCGCTGCCACGCGCAGGCTGAGCTTTTCGCCACGCAGCACCGCGCGATTCACTTCGCCGCCCAGGTCGATGAACGACTTGATGTCTTGCCATTCGATGCCGTCACGAGACACGGCACGCACCACGTCGCCGGAACGCAAGCCCGCACCCTCGGCAATGCTGCCTGCGACCGGCGCGCTCAGTGCCGCCTTGGGTTCGTCAGTCCCTACCCAATGCGCAGCAGCATACAAAACGATGGCCAGCAAAAAATTAGCGAGCGGGCCTGCGGCGACCACCGCCGAGCGCTGCCACAAAGATTTGGTATTGAACGCCGAAGGCCGATCCGCTGCACTGACGTTGCCTTCGCGCTCGTCCAGCATGCGCACATAGCCGCCCAGAGGCAACGCGCACAGCACAAACTCAGTGCTGTCGGGCGTGGCTTGGCGACGCCAAATCACGCGGCCAAATCCGACCGAAAAACGCAGCACCTTCACACCACAGGCCACCGCGACGCGGTAGTGGCCGTACTCGTGCACCACCACCAAAAGGGCCAAGGTAAAGATGAAGGCAAGGACAGTGGAGATCATTTTTGAAGTCGCTTCACGTGTTGTTGGGCGCTGGCGCGGCTGCGCTGATCGAGGTCGATCAAGGCATCCACCGAGGTCGAGTCTTGTGGCTTGACCACCACCGACTCCAGCGCCGCTTGATTGAGCGCGTGAATTTGGTCAAAGCGTATGGCGTGGTTGAGGAAAGCGGCCACCGCCACTTCATTGGCGGCGTTCAGCACGGCGGTGGTGCCCGCCGTCGCATTCAAACTCTGCCACGCCAACTTCAAGTTAGGGTACACGCGGTGGTCAGGAGCCGAAAAACTCAACGACGACACGGCCGTGAAATCGAGCTGGCTGGCACCCGAAACAATGCGTTCGGGGAAGGACAAACCGTAAGCAATGGGCACGCGCATGTCGGGTGTGCCGAGCTGCGCCAGCACCGAATGGTCGCGGCACACCACCATCGAATGGATGATGCTTTGCGGGTGAATGACGACGCGAATCTGGTCGGGCTGAAGCTCAAACAACCACCGCGCTTCAATGACCTCGAGCGCCTTGTTCATCATGGTGGCGGAGTCGACCGAAATTTTTCGACCCATGACCCAGGTCGGGTGAGCGCAGGCTTCATCTGGCGTCACGCTCGCCAGCGTTGACGGGTCGCGCGTGCGAAAGGGGCCGCCTGATGCGGTGAGCAAAATATGGTCGATGCGTGACGGCCAAGCGCTGCGATCTTCGGGCAAGCATTGAAAAATGGCCGAGTGTTCGCTGTCGATGGGCAGCAGTGTGGCACCGCCCATTTTCACGGCTTGCATGAACAAAGCGCCGCCCACCACCAAAGCCTCTTTGTTGGCCAACAGCAAGCGTTTGCCCGCGCGCGCGGCGGCCAGGCATGACGGCAACCCGGCCGCACCGACGATGGACGCCATGACCATATCGACGTCTGCATGAGCGGCTAATTCGCACAAGGCTTGTGGGCCCGCCAGCACTTCCGTGGACGAACCGGTGGCTCGGAGTTTGGTCTGCAAGGTTTGTGCAAGCTCCACAGTAGGAAGCGCCGCAAAGCGAGGCTTCCAGACCAAGCACTGCGCAAGCAGGTCGTCAACGCGGCTGTGCGCGGTCAGGGCAAAAACTTCAAAGCGCTCGGGATGGCGCGACAACACATCCAAGGTGCTGGTACCCACCGAACCGGTGGAACCGAGGATGCAGATACGCTGTTTTCGCGAGGAGTTGGATGTGCTGATTGCTGTCATTTCAAATCGAAACCCTCGCCATGGCCAAGGGGAAAACCGGGAGCAGCGCGTCTACCCGGTCGAGCACACCACCATGACCGGGCAGCAAACCGCTACTGTCTTTGGCACCGGCGCTGCGTTTGACCAACGACTCGACCAAGTCACCCACCACGCTCATCGCCGACAAGAAAATCAGAACCATCACCAAGCCGACAGTGCCGTGGGTTTTCAAAAGGCGCGTGTAAAGACTGGCGGAATCCACCAAACCGCTGCGGTCAATCGCCAACCACAAGACCGCCAGCAGCATCACGCCCAGCATGCCGCTCCAAACACCTTCCCAACTCTTGCCCGGGCTGATGCTGAGGGCGAGCTTGCGCTTGCCGAAAGCTCGGCCACCAAAATATGCCGCGATGTCGGCGGCCCAGACCAAACCAAAAATCGACAAGATGAGATTGATGCCGGCGCTGCGCGCGTTTGCCAAGGCCAACCAAGCCGTCCAAAGCGCCACAAACCCTAAAGCCCAACGCAAACTGAGCGGCAGCGCGGGCCAACCCGCTGGGCCCGCTTTCAAAGCCCAGGTCCCACCGAGGACCCAGACCAAAGCGGCCGACCACCAGATTAGCGAAGGAGCTTGTGAGGTCCAACCAGCGATGAGTGCGCCCGCGCACGCGCAGGCCAGCAGCGCACCAAAAATCAGACAAGCAAGCGTCGCTGCGCCGTTCAAGCGTGCCCATTCCCAGCCCGCCACGGCGATTAACACGAGGGTCAACAACGCAAATGGCCATGCCGTAGACGCAAACAAAGCCGGTAGCAAAAGCGCCAACAAGACCAATGCGGTGACGACGCGCTGCGCCAGCATGATCAGGCGCTGTGGGCTGGTTCTTCGGCGGGCACTTTGACGCCACCAAAGCGGCGGTCGCGTCGCGCAAATTCAGCCAAGGCGTGGTCTAACTCGGCTTCGCCAAATTCGGGCCACAGGCAGTCGGTGAATACCAATTCAGAGTAAGCCGACTGCCACAGTAAAAAGTTGCTGATGCGTGTTTCGCCGCCAGTGCGTATGAATAAATCGGGGTCAGGTGCGTAGCTCATCGCCATGCGACTGGCCAGACTTTCTTCGGTGATTTGGCAGGCGGTCAAGCCGTCAGTCACAGCTTGTTGGCAGGCTTGAATCACGTCCCAGGCCGCCGTAATTGAACGCTACCGACAAGGTCAGGCGCGTGTTGTGTTCGGTGCGCGATTCGGCCTCCAGCCAAGCGCCTCGCACTTTGTCAGAAACTTGCGACCGGTCGCCAACGATGCGTATCCGTACGCCTACGCTGGCGAGTTTGGTCAGGTGTTTGGACACTGCCACCAGCACCAATCCCATGAGGCCAGAAACCTCTTCGCTGGGGCGCTTCCAATTCTCGGATGAAAAGGCAAACACGGTGAGGTATTCAATGCCTCGGTCGGCGCAGGCGAGAACCGTTTTTACCAAGGTGTCCACGCCTTGGCCGTGGCCGACCACTCGGGGCATGAACCGCTTCTTGGCCCAGCGACCGTTGCCGTCCATCACGATGGCCACATGGCGCGGAATCGACGTTTGCGCGGCAGCAGCCAAATGCGCTGAGGCGGCAGTGACACGCGGACGCAAGTGAGCAGGCGTATCGGCTTTCATCAGACGGCCAAAATCTCGGCTTCCTTGGCGCTGACCATGCGGTCGACTTCGGCCACCACGCGGTCGGTGAGTTTTTGCACTTCCTCAAGCGAGCGGCGCTCGTCATCCTCGGAGATTTCTTTGTCTTTGGCCAGCCTTTTGGCCTGCTCATTTGCATCGCGCCGCAGGTTGCGAACGGCCACTTTGGCGTCCTCGCCCTCGTTGCGGACAACCTTGGTCAGATCGCGGCGGCGTTCTTCGGTCAACGCAGGCGTTGGCACCCGAATCACGTCGCCCTGAGTCGAAGGGTTGAGCCCCAAATCAGATTCACGAATAGCTTTTTCTATCTTCGGCCCCAAGGCTTTTTCCCAGGGCTGAACGCTGATGGTGCGCGCGTCGAGCAAGGTGACATTGGCCACTTGGCTGATGGGCACCAGTGAGCCGTAGTACTCGACCTGGACTTGGTCCAAGATGCCCGGATGCGCGCGGCCGGTGCGGATTTTCTGAAGGTCGCTTTTCAGCGCCTCCAGCGATTTAGCCATCTTGGCTTCGGCGTTTTTTTTGATTTCAGCAATGCTCATGGCTTCTACTCAGTGACCGGACAGAAATGAAATTCAGACGTGCACCAAGGTGCCTTCATCTTCACCTTGCACCACCCGCTTCAGCGCGCCAGGCTTGAAAATGCTGAATACCCTGATCGGCAGCTTTTGGTCGCGGCACAGCGCGAACGCGGTGGCGTCCAAGACTTGCAGATTTTTGGTGATGGCTTCGTCGAAGCTGATGTGGCTGTATCGCGTCGCGGTAGGGTCTTTTTTGGGGTCGGCAGTGTAGACGCCGTCCACTTTTGTCGCCTTCAACACAATTTGTGCGCCGATCTCCGCGCCCCTCAATGCAGCAGCCGTGTCGGTGGTGAAAAAGGGATTGCCGGTGCCAGCCGCGAAGATCACGATCTTGCCTTCTTCAAGGTACTGCAAGGCTTTGGGTCGCACATAGGGTTCCACCACTTGCTCGATGCCGATGGCCGACATGACGCGTGCCACCATGCCTTCTTGGCGCATGGTGTCGGCCAGGGCCAGCGCATTCATCACCGTGGCCAACATGCCCATGTAGTCGGCGGTGGCGCGGTCCATGCCGACCGACCCGCCAGCCACACCGCGGAAAATGTTGCCGCCGCCTATTACCACCGCCACTTCGCAGCCCAGCAGCGTGACTTCTTGCACCTCGCGAACCATGCGAACGATGGTGGCGCGATTGATACCGTAAGCATCGTCGCCCATAAGGGCCTCGCCCGACAGCTTAAGAAGGATGCGCTTATAGGCGGGCATGCGAGGAGCTCCTGGGATGGTCTTGCCGAGTTAGTTGACTATGGAGTCTAAACGCGCTGTCGCTCGAAATGGTCTGCTTTGCGAGTGGTGGTTGCGCGGGCGATGAGCCGCCTACGCAGTCTTGGCGGCCGCGACTTGAGCCGCCACTTCGGCTGCAAAGTCATCCACCTTTTTCTCGATGCCTTCACCCACCACGTACAGCGTGAAGCCCTTGATTGTGGTGGCACGCTCCTTCAAGTTTTGCTCCACGGTTTGCTTGTCATTTTTGACGAAAGTTTGGTTCAGCAGGCTGACTTCTTTCAAGTACTTTTGAACCGAACCCTCCACACGCTTGGTCACGATTTCAGGCGACTGAGGTGCCTTGCCCGCAGCCTTGGCAACTTCCGCATCTTCGGCTGCTTTTTGCGACGCAATGGAGCGCTCTTTGTCGATCAGCGCCACGGGCACATCAGCTGACGACAAAGACACTGGTTTCATGGCGGCAACGTGCATGGCGATATCTTTAGCAGCCGACTCATCGCCTTCAAACTCCACCACCACGCCGATGCGGGTTCCGTGCAGGTAGCTGGCCAGTTTGCCGCCATTGGCGTACCGCTGGAAACGGCGCACTGCGATGTTCTCGCCGATCTTGCCGATCAAGCCCTTGCGCACGTCTTCCACTGTCGGGCCGAAACCGGCTTGCGCCAAAGGCATGGCCGCTACCGCAGCCACATCAGCCGGGTTGTGCTGGGCAATCAAGTTGGCGCAAACTTGACTGAAGGCCAAGAAATCGTCGTTTTTGGACACGAAATCGGTTTCGCAGTTCACTTCCACCACGGCACCTGTGCTGGCGGTGTTGCAAGCAGCCACAACGCCTACGGCGGTGATGCGCGACGCCGCGTTGCCGGCCTTGCTGCCAAGCTTGACGCGAAGCAATTCTTCTGCCCGCTCCATGTCGCCTTCGGCTTCGGTCAGGGCACGTTTGCACTCCATCATGGGAGCGTCGGTTTTGGCGCGCAGTTCGGCGACCATCTTGGCGGTAATAGCAGACATGGGGTTCTCCTGTGCTCCTTGATTAGCGTCACACAGATGCAGCGTCAAGGAGGTTCAAAAAGTAAATCTGTAAATAAAAAAAGAGGCTATTGAAGCCCCTTGTTGTGGCTCACTGCCCGTCAATGAACGACCAGTGAGCGCTTGTGAGGCCGGTGCAGGTCAAGCCGCTTCGTTGACTTCCACAAATTCGTCACCTTCGGCAGCCACCGCTTGAACAACTTCATTCGTCGCGTTGGTCTTGCCTTCGAGCACCGCATCGGCCACACAACGGGCGTATAGCGCTACGGCTTTGGCTGAGTCATCGTTGCCCGGAATGACGTAGTCAATGCCCAGTGGCGAGTGGTTAGAGTCAACGATCGCCACTACAGGGATACCCAGCTTTTTGGCTTCCGCGACAGCAATTTTGTGGTAACCGACGTCGATCACAAACAAAGCATCTGGCAAGGCGCCCATGTCCTGAATGCCGCCGATGTCGCGCTCAAGTTTGGCCAGCTCACGCTCAAACATCAGCGCTTCTTTTTTAATGCGAATTTCGGTGCCAGACTCGATTTGCGCCTTCATTTCCTTCAAACGTTTGAGCGAGCCTTTGACGGTTTTGAAGTTAGTGAGCATGCCACCCAACCAACGCTGGTCAACGAAAGGCATGCCTGCGCGGCGTGCTTCCATGGCCGTGACTTCGCGCGCCTGGCGCTTGGTGCCCACCATCAAAATGGTGCCACGCTTAGAGGCGAGCTGGCGCACAAATTTCAACGCGTCGATGAACATCGGCTGCGTTTTCTCTAAATTGATGATGTGGATTTTGTTGCGATGGCCATAAATGTACGGTGCCATTTTCGGGTCCCAGAAGCGGGTTTGATGTCCGAAGTGGACCCCGGCTTCCAGCATTTCACGCATGCTGATGTTCATGTAATGAGTTCCAAAGGTTAGTTCTAAAATCCGACTCGAATCGTTGGCAAAGGTCACAGTCGAAACTGCTTTCTTCTTTCGCATTCATCTTGAGATGATTCCTGCGCCAACAACACCTTTCAACAGCCGGGTTTGCGATTGGTAACCCGGAGGGCAACTCAAATCACAGTTTGTACTGTGATTTATTTTGCACCTATCAGATTCACCTGGCGAATATAGCATGTTCAATTTCTGGTTCTCCCCGTGCCGGCTCGTTCGCGACGCTGCGGCGGCCCTCACCTTGCGCGCAGGACACTGAAATGCGCATTGCAGTCATTGGCGTGGGCATCGCCGGCATTACCAGTGCTTTTTAGTTGGTGCGCGACGGCCACGAGGTCACGGTGTTCGAGCGCAACAGCGGCGTCGCCAGCGAGACCAGCTTCGCCAACGCCGGCGTCATCGCCCCTGGTTACGTCACGCCTTGGGCATCGCCCGGCATGGCCGGTAGCGTCGTCAAGCACTTGCTAAGCCCGCATTCACCCGTACGCATCAATGCCAAGCCTAGCCCGACCGCCTTGGCGTGGCTGTGGAAGTGGTGGCGCGCGAGCAACCGCAAGAGTTTTGAGCTCAACCGCAGCCACATGCAAGCCTTGGCCTTGTTCAGTCGCGAGAGGCTGCTCAGCTTGACGAACGAACTGCGCTCGGACTTTGAACGCAGCACCGGCTATTTGGTGTTGCTGCGCAGCAGCCAAGACGTGGCGTTGGCCAAGACGGGATTGAAAGTATTGGCCGAATTGGGCATCAAGTTCAAAGGCCTTACCGCCGAAGAATGCCGCGCCGTAGAACCAGGACCGAGCACTGAAACCAAATTGGCGGGCGAAATTCATCTGCTCGACGACGAAGTCGCCAATTGCCGCGAGTTCGCCCACTTGCTGCGAGGTAAGGCGCAATCGCTCGGCGTAGCGTTTCGCTTTCAAACCCAGGTGTTCCGCATCGTGCCTGGCACCACACCGCAGCTTGTTCACACGCAAGTTGTGCAGGACAGCGCCAACGTTCCAGATCGGCAGGCCGAGCGCGATAAGCTGGTCACGCAGCCCTTGCCACTCGATCCTGTTAGTGAGTCCTTTGACGCCATCCTTCTTTGCGCTGCGATGGGAGCCCCTGCCCTTCTCGCGCCGCACGGTCTGCGTTTGCCGCTGTTGCCGGTTTATGGCTATTCGGTCACTGCGCCCATCCGACACGTCGAGGCGCATCCCGATCTAGGCCCGCGCTCCGGTGTGATGGACGAGCACTACAAGGTGGCCATCACTCGGCTGGGCAGCAGAATCCGGGTCGCTGGCAGTGCCGAATTGGGTGGCTCACCGAAAAAGCACAACCCAGCGTCCCTGGCCACGCTGCACAAGGTACTGCACGACTGGTTCCCGGGCGCGGCCAAACTGGGCCAAGCTCAAATATGGAAAGGAGCACGACCCATGCTGACCGACCGGCCGCCAGTCTTGGGCCCCAGCGGCATTCCTGGCGTGTGGCTCAATCTGGGGCATGGTTCCAGCGGCTGGGCTCTGGTCTGCGGCTCGGCGCGCTTGCTGACTGAAATGATGTCGGGCAAACAACCCAGCTTGGACGTTGCCGGATTCAGCACACAGCGCCTGAAACGTTGAATGCTGGCCGCTATGCTCATGGGTCGCGTGATGCGATAGCACCTCAAGGAGTTCCCATGACAGTTGCCCCAAGCTTGGATTTGTATTCGTTTTGGCGGACGTCAGCCACCTACCGCGTTCGCGTGGCCTGTCGCTTGAAAGAAATTGCCACCCAAGAACACAACGTTAACTTGGACACTGGCGAACAACGCAGTGCCGCGTTCTTGAAGATCAACCCCATGGGTGCCATCCCAGCGTTGATCGACCGTGCAGACGGCGCAAGCCGAACGCCGATCACACAGTCGATGGCCATCCTGGAATTTTTGGAAGAACGCCAACCCTCACCGGCCATCTTGCCGCCCGACTTGCACGGCCGCGCACGCGTAAGGTCGCTGGCCGCGCTGCTGACCGCCGACACCCACCCGCTCATCACGCCACGCGTCAAAAAGTACCTGATGACGCATGTGGGCTTCGACGACGCGGCTTGGCGCGCCTGGCAAATCAATTGGTTCACCGTCGGCCTGCAAGCGCTGGAAGAGCGCCTGGCCAGTGAACCTGAAACCGGCATCTACTGCCACGGCGACAAGATCACGGTGGCCGACATTTGCTTGGCGAGCATCGTCGTGGTGATGCGCGTTTTCAAAATTGACGTGGCTGACATCCCCACGGTGACGCGCATCATGGCGACATGCGAGGCGCATCCCGCCTTTGCCAAATCATCACCCTCGCTCCAGTTGGGCGCTCCGGCAAGCTGAGGAACGACGCAAAAACAAAACGTACACAAACCGGCATACGGCTTGACTTGTCGTTCATTCGGCCAGGAGCGAATGAAGACTGGGCTTAAATTGCGTCATCCACAGGAAGAAAGAAAAGCGCTTCATCTGGACTGTCTTGACCGGCTTCGTGGCAAGCATGATCGCCAAGTTCATCACCCCCGGCGCAGCGCACGGCGGCTTCTTTTTGACGGCTTCGCTGGACACAGGTGGCTCGGTTGCGGCCACTTACATCGGCGAGTTTTTGGGCTGGGACAAGCACGTTGAGACCGCTGGCTTGATTGGCGTCGTGGTGGGTGCAGCTGTGTTGCTGCTTGGGCATTCCTTAGCAACCAAGAAGTAGTTCACAGACCGGAGCGGTTCACGCGTTTCGGTTGTCATTCATCGTCACTCAGAACACCAAGGATTTCGATCTCACCAGCCCGCTGTATCAATTTGCAGGTGGCGAGAACGCCGTCAATGCACATGACCAACTTCGCCGTACCGCAGGGAGCGCGTTGCTCAACCTGATCCGCCAAGGTTTATCGGCCATGTTCAAGGCAGTCCGGACACCCGCTTTATGACAAATGGCGGGACCTCTTTTCAGACAAACCAACGATGCCCAGCAAGCAGGCATATTGACCCAAATATTGGGTTCGACGGAGCCCGGCGGGCTCGCCTCTTTGCTGGGCGGCGCGGGCGCTGCCGACCTCAGTGGCATTCTGGGAGAGCTGACTGGTTATGGTGCCCAGCCGACCAGCTTGGCGCTCGAGCAAGCCTCTAAGTTAACGCCCGCGCAAATGCAAGATCAGGACACCGCCCTTCACGCCGCGCAGAGCAACTCCTGCATCACTGACAGGATGCGAAGCTTCTGCGCCGAACACCCACCTTTTGCGAAAACCTTGGGCGGTCCCAAACGGGCCATTGTTTTGGCCAACGTGGCACAGGGCTGCCAGAGCTGAACGAGTCAGCGCCAGGGCTCAAGCAAAAAAGCTGAGGCTCAGGTCACCGTCGTGCAGGACGGTGAGCACACCATCTCGGAACGGCCCAACACGCGTTTGGACATGAGCTGTCCCTGCTGGCGGTGCTTACCGCACTTGAAGCATGAGCGTGTGTTGCCGGAACCGAGAAACGGCGAGCCCGAAGGTTTGGCTGCGTAACGCAGCCCGTCTTGGGAAACTTTGGTAGATGTGTCTTTGGCCATACGCATATTGTCGCAGTCTTGCGAGTTGGTGGAATCCTCGAGTCACAAACGTAGCATCCGCATGCGTTCTTTCGGCCCAAGCCTCAACCCTGTGCCGCCACCCGTTCGGTCTTGCTACGCAATTTATTCAGCGCCGCCAGGTAAGCCTTGGCAGATGCCACCACGATGTCCGGATCGGCGCCCACGCCGTTGACCACGCGACCGCCCAGCTGCAAGCGCACCGTCACCTCACCTTGTGATTCGGTGCTTCCCGACGTGATGGCGTTCACCGAATACAGGAGCATTTCAGCACCACTGTTTACTTTGGACTCGATGGCTTTCAGACTGGCGTCCACCGGTCCGTTGCCGTCACTTTGAGCGTGGTGTTCCATGACTCCGTCGGCGAACGCCACGCTGGACTGCGGACGCTCGCCCATTTCTGAGTGCTGCGAGAGCGCCAGTAAACGATAGTGCTCGTTTTCCGGCGTAACCGATTCGTCCATGACCAGGGCCAAAATGTCCTCGTCAAAGATATCGCTTTTGCGATCGGCCAATTCCTTGAACTTGGCGAAAGCCGCGTTCATTTCGGCCTCTGATTCCATGGAAATGCCGAGCTCTGTGAGCCGCTGCTTGAACGCATTGCGACCGGACAACTTGCCCAGCACAATTTTGTTGGCAGCCCAACCAACGTCTTCTGCGCGCATGATTTCGTAGGTGTCTCGCGCCTTCAATACACCGTCTTGATGGATGCCCGAAGCGTGCGCAAATGCATTGGCGCCGACCACGGCTTTATTGGGTTGCACCACGAAACCGGTGGTCTGCGAAACCAGTCGCGAAGCGGCCAGGATGTGCGAAATATCGACGCCCATCGTCAGTCCGAAATAGTCACGACGCGTCCTCACCGCCATTACCACTTCTTCGAGCGAGCAGTTGCCCGCGCGCTCTCCCAAGCCGTTGATAGTGCACTCCACCTGACGCGCACCGCCGAGCTTCACGCCCGCCAAAGAGTTGGCCACCGCCATGCCCAAATCGTTGTGGCAATGCACCGACCAAACGGCCTTGTCGGCATTGGGAATGCGCTGACGCAAATTCAAAATGAACTGGCCGTAGAGCTCAGGCACGGCATAACCAACGGTGTCGGGAATATTGATGGTGGTGGCACCTTCCGCGATCACCGCTTCGAGCACACGGCATAAAAAATCGGGGTCGGAGCGATAGCCGTCTTCGGGTGAAAACTCAACATCGGCGCTCAAGTTGCGCGCAAAGCGGGTGGACAACTTGGCCTGCTCAAACACCTGGTCGGGCGTCATGCGCAACTTCTTTTCCATGTGCAGCGCGCTGGTGGCCAAGAACAAATGGATCCGCGTGGATGCACCGCCTTTCAAGGCCTCTGCGGCCCTGGCAATGTCGCGGTCGTTGGAGCGCGCGAGGGAACAAACGGTGCTGTCTTTTATGGCCAGCGCAATGGCGCGGACCGCCTCAAAGTCACCGTTGGATGAAGCGGCGAAGCCTGCCTCGATCACATCGACCTTCAGACGCTCCAACTGCCGCGCAATGCGCAGCTTTTCGTCTTTGGTCATGGACGCACCCGGTGACTGCTCGCCGTCGCGCAAAGTGGTGTCGAAAATAATGAGTTTGTCGGTCATGAGATAACTCCAGTGTGAAAGCCCACAGCATGAAAAGCAAAACGGCCCGCTGCGGGTTGCATGCGGGCCGATGAGACGAAGACGTTTAGACGTGGACGGTTCAGCGCACCCGAGTGACCTCTTGAAGTAGCGCTAGCAACAAGGGCGATGAAAAATACATTACCAAAATGTAGCACGCCCTTCAGCGATGCAGGCCCTGCTCATCGGGCTCATCGGTCGAAGTGGCAATCATGCTGACCGGTTTGCCCTTCATCCGCTTCCAGATGTAGACCCCGTAGCCCGATATCCCGTAGAACATGAACAAGCTGAACAGCGCCGCTGGCACGTGAATGTTGATGATCGCAATCGCCAAGGCGATAGCCACGATCACGATGAATGGCACCGACTTCTTAAAGCTCACGTCTTTGAAGCTGTAGAAAGGCACGTTGGTAACCATGGTCAAACCGGCGTACAGCGTGACGCCAAACGTCGTCCACATCAGCCACGAGCCTTCCTTGCCGCCCTCGTAGCCTTGGTTGTCCATCAACCAAATGAAGCCCATCACGAGCGCCGCTGCGGCGGGACTGGGCAAGCCTTGAAAGAAGCGCTTGTCAACCACCGCCAAATTCGTGTTGAAGCGCGCCAGTCTGAGGGCCGCGCAGGAGCAGTAAACGAAAGCGGCTATCCAACCGGGTTTGCCGATGCCTTTGAGCGCCCACTCGTACGCAATCAAAGCGGGCGCGGCACCAAAACTCACCATGTCAGACAAGCTGTCCATCTGCTCGCCAAAGGTACTTTGGGTGTTGGTCATGCGCGCCACCCGTCCGTCCAAGCTGTCGAGCACCATGGCGCAGAACACGCCGACGGCGGCTTGTTCAAACTTCCCGTTCATGGCCATGACGATGGCGTAGAAGCCGCCAAACAAGGCCGCCAAGGTAAACAGGTTGGGCAAGATGTAAATGCCCTTGCGACGCGGACGCGGTGGGGTTTCTCCGGCCTCGCTGGCATCGCTGACCACGTCTTGAATTTCGCTCATGTTGGATTCCGTTTTGCTCAGTTCAGGATACCGCAGGCACTCTCTCGCCGGCCATAGAAAAAGCCGCAAGGTTTCCCTTGCGGCTCGTTCGCGTCTTGGCGCAGAAATCAATTTTTAGACTGATCGACCAGACGATTCTTTTTGATCCACGGCATCATCGCGCGCAGCTTCTCACCAACGACTTCAATTTGGTGCTCAGAAGTCAAGCGACGGCGCGACAACAAGGTTGGCGCACCAGCCTTGTTTTCCAAAATGAAGCTCTTGGCGTACTCACCGGTTTGGATGTCTTTCAGGCACTGACGCATGGCGTTCTTGGTGTCTTCGGTGACGATCTTCGGGCCGGTGACGTACTCGCCGTATTCGGCGTTGTTCGAGATTGAGTAGTTCATGTTGGCAATGCCGCCCTCGTAGATCAAATCGACGATCAACTTCAGTTCGTGCAGACACTCAAAGTAAGCCATCTCAGGCGCGTAACCGGCTTCGGTCAAGGTCTCAAAACCAGCCTTGATGAGCTCGACCGCGCCGCCGCACAAAACGGCTTGCTCACCGAACAAATCGGTCTCGGTTTCTTCGCGGAAGTTGGTCTCGATAACACCCGCTTTGCCGCCGCCGTTGGCCGCTGCGTAACTCAGTGCCAAGTCGCGCGCTTTGCCGGTTTTGTCGGCATGCACAGCGATCAAATGCGGCACGCCGCCACCTTGGGTGTAGGTGGAACGCACGGTGTGGCCAGGCGCCTTGGGCGCGACCATCCAGACGTCCAAATCGGCGCGCGGTACAACTTGGCCATAGTGCACGTTGAAGCCGTGGGCAAACGCCAGTGACGCACCTTGTTTGATGTTTGGTGCGACATCGTTGGTGTAGACGGTAGCGATTTGCTCGTCGGGCAGCAACATCATCACGATGTCGGCAGCTTTCACGGCGTCGGCGATTTCAGCGACCTTGAGACCGGCCTTCTCAACCTTGGACCAAGAAGCGCCGCCCTTGCGCAGCGCAACGGTTACTTTGACGCCGCTGTCGTTCAAGTTTTGCGCGTGCGCATGGCCTTGTGAGCCGTAGCCGATGATGCAAACGTTCTTGCCTTTGACGAGGCTCAGGTCCGCGTCTTTGTCGTAATAAACCTTCATGTCGTTCTCCTTCAGAACAGTTCAAAAAATACAGCAGGATCAAACGCGCAGGATGCGCTCGCCGCGACCGATCCCGCTGGTGCCGGTGCGAACGGTTTCTAGGATGGCGGTGCGGTCAAGCGCCTCAATGAAAGCGTCCAACTTGGAAGCATCGCCGGTCAACTCAATGGTGAAACTCTTCTCGGTCACGTCAATGATGCGGCCGCGAAAAATGTCGGCCATGCGCGTCATTTCTTCGCGCTCTTTGCCCACCGCGCGCACTTTGATGAGCATGAGCTCGCGTTCGGTGAACGCGGCTTCAGTCAGGTCGACCACCTTCACCACTTCGATCAAGCGATTCAGGTGTTTGGTGATTTGCTCGATCACGTCGTCCGAGCCGCGGGTCACGACAGTCATGCGCGACAGTGAGGCGTCCTCGGTCGGTGCAACGGTCAGGCTTTCAATGTTGTAACCACGGGCAGAGAAAAGTCCGACCACGCGCGACAGTGCTCCGGGCTCGTTTTCGAGCAGCAAGGCAATGATGTGTTTCATGTGGATGTGTGAGCGCACCGGCTGCCGGGGTGGCGGTAACCAACCCTCTTGGGCCACGCTGAAAAGTTAAGTCGAATGACGTTTTGAGCCGCAAACGCTGTTCCCTGTGCGCATCAGCCGCCGCGGTAACAACGGCATTTGCGCGCAGGTTCCAGGCATCACAGGTCTTCAGATCCCAGCAGCATTTCTGAAATGCCCTTGCCCGCTTTGACCATGGGCCAGACGTTCTCGGTCGCGTCGGTACAGATGTCCAAAAAGACCGTGCGGTCCTTCAAGCGAATCGCTTCTCGCAGAGCACCTTCGACGTCGCTGGGACGCTCAATCTTCATGCCCACATGGCCATACGCTTCGGCGAGCTTCACAAAATCGGGCAAGGCTTCCATGTAGCTGTGGGCGTAGCGTCCGCCGTAATCAATTTGCTGCCACTGCCGCACCATGCCGAGGTAGCGATTGTTCAGCGAAATGATCTTTACCGGGGTTTTGTACTGCATGCAGGTCGACAACTCTTGGATGTTCATTTGCACCGAACCGTCACCGGTGATGCAAAACACATCCGCCTGCGGCTTGGCCAGCTTGATGCCCATGGCGTAAGGCAGCCCAACGCCCATGGTTCCAAGTCCACCGGAGTTGATCCAGCGGCGCGGCTCTTCAAAGCGGTAGTACTGAGCAGCCCACATTTGATGCTGCCCCACATCAGAAGTGATGTAAGCATCGCTGTCTTTGGTCAGCTCCCAGAGTTTTTGCACGACGTACTGCGGCTTGATGAGGTCACCGCTGTTGTCGAAGCCCAGCGAGTTGCGACCGCGCCATTCGCCGATTTGATTCCACCAGCTTGCCAACGCGTTGGCATCAGGACGGATTTGGGATTCGCGGATTTGGGCAATCAACTCCTGAAGCACATCTTTCACATCGCCCACGATGGGAATGTCGACTTTCACGCGCTTGGAGATGGACGATGGATCGATGTCGATGTGAACGATCTTGCGTTCTACCGACGCGAAGTGTTTGGGGTTGCCAATCACGCGGTCACAGAACCGTGCGCCTACCGCCAGCAGCACGTCGCAGTTCTGCATCGTCATGTTGGCCTCATAGGTGCCGTGCATGCCCAACATGCCCAAGAATTTGGAGTCGCTGGCAGGAAACGCGCCCAAACCCATCAAAGTGTTGGTGCAGGGGTAGCCCAACAGATTGACCAGCTCGCGCAACTCGGCCGAGGCATTGCCCAAGATCACGCCACCGCCGGTATAAATATAGGGGCGTTTGGCAGACATCAACAAGGCGACGGCCTTGCGAATTTGCCCGCCGTGGCCTTTGCGCACCGGGTTGTAGGAACGCATCTCAACGGTGGCGGGGTAGCTGAAAGCGGTGGTCGCCAACGACACGTCTTTCGGGATGTCCACCACCACCGGACCGGGCCTGCCGGTGCGAGCAATGTGGAAAGCCTTCTTCAAAGTGATGGCGAGATCGCGCACATCCTTGACCAAGAAGTTGTGTTTGACCACAGGGCGCGTGATACCCACGGTGTCACATTCTTGAAACGCGTCAAGGCCGATCGCGGCAGTTGGAACTTGGCCGGTGATGATCACCATGGGGATTGAGTCCATGTAGGCCGTCGCAATACCAGTCACTGCATTCGTCGCACCGGGGCCTGATGTGACGAGGGCGACCCCGACTTCACCGGTGGCGCGCGCGTAGCCGTCTGCGGCGTGAAGCGCGGCCTGCTCGTGGCGCACCAGCACGTGCTCGATGCTCTTTTGCTTGTACAGCGCGTCGTAAATGTAGAGAACCGCACCGCCTGGGTAGCCCCACAAAAATTGCACGCCTTCGGCTTGAAGGCAGCGAACCAATATTTCGGAGCCGTTCAGCTCGGGGGAAAGTAGTTGAGGCGCAGACTGCGCTGAAGCGACGCGTTTGGCGTCGGGGGTGGACATGTCCATTTTCTAACCTTTGCGAATTTCTCTAACGAAAAACCATTGGTGCGCCTCTCCGCGCCTTTTTGGGGTGGGTGTGGTGCCTAAATGCTCGCGCAGTGAAGGGCCGGGGTGAGGCCGCTCAAGTTCGAGCCGTCTGTTGTGCAACTCAAGATTATTGCACTCCCGCATGACAGGACGTTTCAACTGATATTTTTCGAGCGGCAGGGTGTGATAATCCTTAAAGGCAACAGGGCTACGGCCCGAGGCGTGTTTTCCTTGGCATCCGAAAAAGAACTGACCGATTTTTTGAAAAGCGTTGAAAAACGCGCCTTCAAACGAACCAGCTTTGCGGTTCGCGACGACGATTCGGCCTTGGACATCGTGCAAGACGCGATGATTCGCCTCGCGGAAAAGTATTCCGACCGCCCTGCTGCGGAACTGCCTTTGCTTTTCCAGCGCATTCTGTCGAATGCCACGATGGACCACTTCCGCCGCAAAAAGGTGCGCGCTGGGGTTATGAAGAACTTTTCAGACTTCGAGCCCGCCGGCGAAGATGGTGATTTCGACATTCTTGAAACTTTAGAAGCCTTGGACGGATCAGCAGGCACAGAGAGTGCGGCCGATTCAGTATCTCGGGCGCAAATCCTGCTAGCTATAGATAACGAAGTCGAGCAGTTGCCAGGACGTCAACGGGAAGCCTTCTTATTGCGTTACTGGGAAGAGTTTGATGTTTCCGAGACCGCATCGGTGATGGGTTGCTCGGAAGGCAGCGTCAAGACGCACTGTTCGCGTGCCGTACATGCGTTGGCCAAGGCGCTGAAGTCCAAAGGAATTACGCTATGAGCACTGAAAATTTAACCGCACATTCCGCCGATGTCGACGCAGTGCAAACGCGGGTCGCACTGCAACTGACCGCGTTGATGACAGAGCAAGCTGAGAAGCTGCCTCACGACGTTCGCGAGCGCCTGCGTTTCGCGCGGGAAAGCGCCATTCAACGTGCGCGCATGGGTACCTCAGCGGCTCAGCAGCCTTTCACCCCGGCCGCATCCGTCTTGGGCAATGGCGCGGGCGGCACACTGACTCTGCAGTCCGGCAGCTTGGACAGCGCATTCGGTGGAGGTTTGGGCGGTGGTTTCGGTGGCAACTTCGGAAGCGATTTCTGGACCCGTTTGGGCTCCGTATTGCCATTAGCGGTTTTGGTTTTGGGTTTGCTTTTCATTCAGCATTTCCACCAGCGTTCGCAGATCAGTGCCGCCGCTGAAGTGGACGCCGCATTACTCGGTGACGACGTGCCTTTTGCCGCCTACAGCGATCCAGGCTTCGTGGAATACCTGAAATC
>JANPNT010000039.1:0-2078 GCA_031427655.1 Burkholderiales bacterium | reverse complement strand
GGCCAGACGCTGCTGGAACCGATGGTCATCCACGGCATCGGTGCCCACACCGCCGAGCGCGAAAAGACCGCCCGTGGCCTGCTCGAAAAAGTCGGCCTGGACGGCCGCGCCTTCGGCAAGTACCCGCACGAATTCAGCGGCGGCCAGCGCCAGCGCGTGGCGATCGCGCGCTGCCTGACCCTGAACCCCGAAATCCTGGTGCTCGACGAAGCCGTCAGCGCGCTCGACGTGAGCGTGCAGGCCCAGGTGCTGAACCTGTTGAAGGACCTGCAGGACGAGTTCGGCCTGGCCTACGTCTTCATCAGCCACGACCTGGCGGTGGTGCGCTTCATCAGCGACGAGGTGCTGGTGATGAAGGACGGCGTGGTGGTCGAACAGGCCAGCGCGGCGCAGATTTTGGCGAATCCGCGTGAGGAGTACACCAAGCGCTTGCTGGCGGCCATTCCCAGGGGGTACCGGGCGGCGGCGTGAATCCCGTGAAAGGTACTTCGTAGCGGGTTCACCCATACTGCGCAAAGGAGAGCGCGCCGTTCACAGTTGAACCTCGCCAGCTCGAAGCCTAAAATCTGCGCACCATGGAAGCTCAACCTATAACTCTGGCGTTGACCGACCGCTCGGCCGGCTTCGAAGCGGGCCCGCATCGAGTTCGCCTTGCAGACATGAGCAGGTTTGCGGCTGACGTGCAAACCTTTCTCCGCGGTAGTGACCGTGAGGTCGACACACAGCAGCTTGAGGTGTCGATCGTCAGTGGCTCGTTTGCCATCGAATCGGCGCCCATTGCTGCCGCGCCGCGGCTCTTTCATGATCTTCAGGCGATGCTGGTCGGAGAGTTGCTTGACGGGCTCGATTCCAAGCGCAAGGAAGTGGTGGAGCGCTGGCAGAAGGCAGCTCGGTTGAGCCGAGATGTGAGCTATCGAATCAGCGCGCCCTTTCTAGCCCATGCGGTAGTGGTGAGTGTCGATACCGATTACCGCGCCGATGACGCCGACCAGTGGGTTCAAGTCGAACGCTACATCCGCGGCGAGATCCAGGATCTGGGCGGGGTGACAAAACCCAATGCCCATGTTCGACTGCCCGATGGCAGCACCTTGACCGTCACAACCGAACGCGAAGTGCTGCGTGATGACACGGTGAATCGCCTGTACAAGACCGCGATGCTTCGGGTAAGCGCTGAGTACAACGTTCATACCCGCGAACTGCGCAACGCTCGGTTGCTGGAGTTTGTGACTTACGCACCCAAGGTTGACGAGGAAGAACTGGCGCGGCTGAGCCGCCGCGGCGCAGCCGCCTGGAAGGACGTGGCGGACGCGACAGCCTGGGTCGATGAGTTGCGGGGAGGCACGCGTTGAACAGCGTGCTGCTGGACACCAGCTTCCTCATTACCTTCTCCGATCCAGCACGACGGCACCACGACGGTTCCTGCGACGCAGTCCTTGTTATTGAAGGACGGCTTTGACGCCGCCTGGTTTGAGAACGGACAGAAGCCGCTCGCTGACAACTGGTAGCCGGCGAGCCTGGCGGTACCCATTCCGGCGCCGTAGGGTAGGGACCCGTCCAGGACCCTGCACGCGCGCACGTCACCGGGTCTTTCCTGGCGCAATGTCGGGCTAACGCGGGCATTGCGCATCCTCCGATTCGCATCAGGGCAACAAACGCTGGCTTTTCCCGGGGCGGGCAGGTACGCAGCCCCTGTATAAATCTGGGGCCCGCAGAGGCATCGACAGCAAAGAGAAACCACCCATGAAGACCCATCACACCGCAGTTGCTACCGCCGTGGCCACCTTGTTCTTTGTCCTGGGCCACGCGCCCGTGGCGGCCCAAACCGCGCCACCCCCGCCGCCCGCAGACGCAGCGACCACGGTGGAAATCACCGGCATCCGCGCCTCGCTGGAAAAATCGCTGGAAACCAAGCGCGCCTCAAGCGCACTGGTCGAGGTGGTGACCGCCGAAGACGTGGGCAAGATGCCCGACAAGAACCTGGCCGACTCGCTGCAACGGCTGTCGACCATCGCCGTGCGTACCGACTACGACGAGGCCGAGAAGGTCTCGATGCGGGGCATGAACCCCGACATGAGCCT
>JANPNT010000038.1:0-3283 GCA_031427655.1 Burkholderiales bacterium | reverse complement strand
GCAGGGCATGGGTTTGGAAGACGTTGACCGCATTCGCCAGCTCATCAAAAAAGTGGCCGCCAGCCGCACGGTGCTGATGGTGGAACACAACATGAGCGTCGTGGCCAGCATCGCCGACATCATCACCGTGCTGCAACGCGGCGCGACGCTGGCGGAGGGGCCATATGCGGAAGTGTCCAAGAACCCCGCCGTGATCGAGGCCTACATGGGCAGTGCAAGTGTTGAGCTGAAAGGTGCCCACTGATGACGACCCCCACGTCGCTTTGCTCCTGCCCCTTCGGCCCTGAGAGGGCCTCTTCGTGGCACTTGGGGTACCGGCCGCCCCTGCGAACGGCCCGGCGGGAGGCCTGATGACAACTCCAATGCTCGAAGTCAAAGACCTGCAAGGCTGGTACGGCGAATCGCACGTGCTGCACGGCGTGAACTTTCACGTCAACGAAGGCGAGGTGGTGACGCTGCTGGGCCGCAACGGCGCGGGCCGCACCAGCACGCTGCGCGCCATCATGGGTTTGATCGGGTCGCGCAAAGGCTCGATCAAAGTGCGCGGGGTTGAAACCATCCACGCTGCCACCCACCGCATAGCGCGCATGGGCATTGGTTACTGCCCGGAAGAACGCGGCATTTTTTCCAGCCTGTCGGCCGAAGAAAACCTGATGCTGCCGCCGCAACTGGCCGAAGGCGGCATGAGCGTCGAGCAGATTTACGCCATGTTCCCCAACCTGCGCGAGCGGGCGTCCAGCCAAGGCACGCGCTTGTCGGGCGGCGAGCAGCAAATGCTGGCGGTGGCGCGCATTCTGCGCACCGGCGCGAAGCTGCTGTTGCTCGATGAAATATCAGAAGGCTTGGCACCCGTGATTGTTCAAAAGCTGGCCGAGATGGTGACGTCGCTGCGCAAGCAGGGCTACACCATCGTCATGGTCGAGCAGAACTTTGTATTTGCCGCCCCGCTGGCCGACCGGTTCATGGTGATGGAGCATGGCGAGGTGATTCAAGAATTTACCCAGTCCGAACTGCCCGCACGCATGGACACTTTGCACGAATACCTTGGCGTTTGAAGTCAGAACGCTGTTTTTTTGACCCCTCGGAGACACTCATGAAACTTAAAAAAGTCGCTTCCATTTGCACCGCAGTTGCCACATTCGCGGTCGCAGCGTTTGCGTCGCCAGCACAAGCCCAAATCTCGGGCGACGTGATCCGCATCGGCATCATCACTGACATGTCGGGCCTGTACGCCGACATCGACGGCCCGGCTGGAGCCGAAGCCATCCGGATGGCCATTGCCGACATGGGCGGCGCGATTGGTGGCAAGAAGATCGAGTTGCTGGTGGCCGACCACCAAAACAAGGCTGACGTGGCCGCCGCCAAAGCACGCGAGTGGTTTGACACGCAGGGTGTGGACATGCTGATTGGCGGTACCAGCTCGGGCACCAATTTGGCCATGTCCAAAGTGGCGCTGGAGAAGAAAAAATTGTTCATCTCAATCGGTGCGGCCACGGCCGCGCTGACAAACGAGCAGTGCTCACCGTACACAGTTCACTGGGCCTACGACACGGTGGCATTGGCCAAAGGCACAGGCAATGCAGTGGTGAAGGCCGGTGGCAAATCTTGGTACTTTTTGGCCGCCGACTACGCCTTCGGCACGCAGTTGCAAAACGACACGTCGGCCGTGGTGAAGGCCGCTGGCGGCACCGTCGTCGGCTCTGTGAAACACCCCCTGTCAGCCAGCGATTTCTCGTCGTTCTTGCTGCAAGCGCAATCCAGCAAGGCGCAAATTTTAGGCTTGGCGAATGCGGGAGGCGACACCATCAACTCCATCAAGGCCGCCAATGAATTTGGCATCACCAAGACCATGAAGCTGGCCGGTTTGCTGATGTTCATCAACGACATTCACTCGTTGGGTCTAAAGGCCACGCAGGGCATGTACTTGACCGATAGTTGGTATTGGAACCGTGACGCAGAGACCCGCGCCTGGAGCCGCAAGTTCTTCGAGAAGATAAAGCGCATGCCATCGTCCGTGCAAGCGGGTGACTATTCGGCCGCCTTTCAATTCTTGAACGCCGTGAAAGCCACCGGCACCGACGACACCGACAAAGTACTGGCCCACATGCGCAAAACCAAGGTGAACGACATCTTCGCCAAGGGCGGCTTCATCCGCGAAGACGGCCGCATGGTGCACGACATGTATTTGATGCAAGTCAAAACCCCAGCCGAGTCGGTGGAGCCGTGGGACTACTACAAGGTTGTAGAAACCTTCAAGGGCGAGACAGCCTGGACGACCAAAGCCGAGTCGAAATGCCCTACTTGGAAATAAGACTTAGCGAAGTCACTTAAAGCGCCAAAGCAAAGCACATGGAGATCTTCGGCATCCCAATCCAAGCCTTCCTGGGCCAGCTGCTGCTGGGCCTGGTGAATGGCTCGTTCTACGCCATGCTCAGCTTGGGCTTGGCGGTGATTTTCGGCTTGCTGGGCATCGTCAACTTTGCGCATGGCGCGCTCTACATGATGGGGGCCTATGTGGCCTTCATCGCGCTGGACAAGTTCGGCATCAACTACTGGATCACTTTGGTGCTGGCACCGCTGGTGGTGGGTGCCGTCGGCGTGGTCATTGAGCGCACTTTGCTCAAGCATCTGTACAAGATCGATCCCATCTACGGCCTGCTGCTGACCTTTGGTTTGGCGCTGATTGCCGAGGGCGTATTTCGCGATCAGTTCGGCGTGTCGGGCCAGTCTTACCCGGTGCCCGAGCTGCTGCAAGGTGCGACCAATTTGGGCTTCATGGTGCTGCCGAATTACCGCGCTTGGGTGGTGGTGGCGTCGCTCACGGTGTGTCTGGGCACTTGGTTCATCATCGAGCGCACACGCCTGGGTGCCTACTTGCGTGCAGGGACGGAAAACCCCGCGCTGGTGCAAGCTTTTGGCATCAACGTGCCGGTGATGGTGATGCTCACTTACGGCGCGGGCGCAGGCTTGGCGGCGCTGGCCGGCGTGCTGGCCGCGCCCATCATTCAAATCACGCCGCTGATGGGCAGCAACCTCATCATCATTGTGTTTGCGGTGGTGGTGATTGGTGGCATGGGTTCAGTTAATAAATTTCTAACTGCAGGAATACGTGTAGATCCACCTACTAAAATTACTTGGTCAATTTCTGCTTTAGATAATTTAGGTCCGGCCTCGGGCACCCAAAGCTCCCTGTTGGTAGCATAAGATAAAAAGGGCCGGGACGAGTCGTTGACGCGTTTGCGGCCGGGCTCTGGGTTGTGAGCGAATGGAGGACGTTACTGCC